>MFUG01000001.1 GCA_001785615.1 Candidatus Nomurabacteria bacterium RIFCSPHIGHO2_02_FULL_42_19
AACGAGCACGAACCGAGGCAACGCACTGGGGAGAGGAGAATCCTCTCCCCAACTAGAAATGGGAACGGCTCATTTACCCGGTATTTGAGCCGTTTGGCAAAAACCGCTACCTAGAACTGGCGCTCGTAGCCCTAATATACTCTCATACAACAAAGAAGTTGTATCATGATTTCTGGACGCGAAGTCAAATTTGTAGCCCTACGCCTCGAGCGTCTCCGCTAGAATACTTCGCGTCTAGAGATCAGAGTAAAAAAGTCACTAACGGGTTACACCATCGAGTGTCAATAACCAATTAGGCTACTTCCCACACTCTGTACATTATCAATTAATTTTAATTTGTATGAATACATCACTTGTTTCAAGTATTGGTATCGATGTTTCAAAATCAAGCCTCTCGTTTGCAACGCTCCGAGCTGACCACTCGGCTGTCGTGAAGTCGTGCGCAAACAACGAAGACGGTATTGATTCGATGCTCGCATTTTTTAAAGAATACAAAACGGATACCGGTGTTCCTTGCGTCATTGAATCCACTGGGGACTACCATGTAAAGTGCGCGCTCATGGTAACGGACGCAGGCTTTAAGGTCAACGTCATCAATCCGCTCATTACTAAACAGTATCAGCGAGCGTCAGTACGCAACAACAAAGACGACACCGTTGACGCGGTCAGGTTGGCTCGGATCGGACTCTTGGAGCCGAACCTAATGCGGTTTAAAGCCACTAAACAAAGCCTGGCGCTTAAAAAGGTGGTGGCATCTGTCGGCAAGCTCGACCACTACAAGCAAGAACTCAAGGCCCACACAAAGCAACTCAAAGAAGCAGGAGTGTTGCTTGGTGTGAAGGTCAATCTTTCTCATTTAGAAAAAGCAATCACCTCGATTGAAAAACAGATTGATCAATTTGAAACATACATCCATGACCATGCGCCGAAGGAAGCGATTGAAATCTCAAACGGAGTGCGGGGTGTTTCTCAAACGAGCGTTGCGAAAATTCTTTCACTACTTGATGGACATGAGTTCACAGATAAACACAAGCTCGTTGCCTTTACCGGCCTCGATGTGGCCGCGAGAAGAAGCGGCTCGTGGAAAGGCAGAGAAAGAATATCAAAGCGAGGAAACCCGCACTTTCGAAAAATTCTGTTTCAAATGGCATGGGGGTTAAAACAGCACAATGCAATGTATCGAGAGTATTACCAAAGAATGCGAGAGCGGGGCAAACATTACTTCACCTGCCTCATTGCTGTTGCCAGAAAATTCCTGCGATTTCTTTTCGCCTATGTGTGGAAAAAGTCCATCTCTTTTTCTTGACTTTTTCTTCTAACGGGTCTAGCGGAAATTCCCGAGGCGGATGCCGAGGGTGTATTCCTTTAGACCAAACACAATATGATATGATGAACGAAGGCACCGAGTATTTGTATTTGGGTTCATGCAGAATTCCGAATCCCGCCGAATTTCAAAAAACATTCAGCCGAGGAAAAGTGGAATCCATATCCCCAAAATATTTGTTCCGCTTTTCCGAGTCCATTGAATTACCACATTAGTAGAGCGTAGTAGGAATATTAAAATTAGGAAAAATGTCGAGCGTAAGATTAGTAATTACCTTGGAAATAGGTTCGAGCTTTGTTTAAAAGACACTCATGGCAGAAGATACAAACGACAAAAAAAATAGTTTGCAAAAAGAAATAGACAAGTTTGAGCAGGAAATACAAGCCCCAGATTTTTGGGCTGATAAAATAAAAGCGCAAGCGGTGTTAAAAGGACTTGCCGAACTAAAAGAAAAAAAGATTGGTTTGCATAAATACGACAAGGGCAATGCGATTATGAGCATAATTTCCGGAGCGGGCGGAGATGACGCAGAGGACTTTTCACGCATACTACTTGGTATGTACATGAAATATGCCAGTAAAAAAAATTGGAGCATTTCTTTTATTCATGAACACAAGAATGATCATAACGGATATAAAAATGTTTCTTTTGAAATCGCGGGCAAAGGTGTTTACGGTACGCTCAAGAATGAAGGAGGCGTACATCGCCTGGTACGTATTTCACCGTTCAATGCGAAGAAGTTGAGGCACACTTCTTTTTCTCTAGTTGAAGTTCTGCCGAAATTTTCAAAAATAGAAGAAAAAGACATTGTCATTCCGCTGGAGGATTTGAAGATTGAATTTTCCCGCTCAAGTGGCCCGGGCGGACAGAATGTAAATAAAAGGGAGACGGCTGTACGTGTGGCGCATATTCCTACGGGGATTGCCGTGCACGCCGGCGGCGAGCGTAGCCAAGAGCAGAATCGCGATCGGGCCATGGCTATTCTTCGGGCAAAAATTTTCAAAAGAGCGTCCGAGGAGAAAAAAAGTATAGAAGAGTCCATGAAACTTAAAAATACCGAAATAGAATGGGGGAACCAGATCCGCTCTTATGTATTGCACCCTTATAAAATGGTTAAAGACCATAGAACCGGGGCAGAAACCAGCGATGCAGCTGGTGTTTTGGAGCAAGGCGAGATAGATATTTTCATTCAGGCGGGAAAAGATTTGTAAACCGCAATCTATGTTATAATGGACAGGTGCTCCCGAACAGAACTTGCCATATTTTATACCTAATGTATTACAAAGTAAGAAAAGTGGTAATTTTTACACAGGGTACACAAATGACTTGCGGAAGCGCTTCAAGGAACACTCTAAGGGGAAGTCTCTGTATACGAAAGGGCGTGGCCCCTTTGAAATAGTATATTATGAGGCGTGTTTAGATGAAGATGATGCAAAAAATCGCGAGTTATACCTGAAGTCAGGTAGGGGCAAGCTTTATATTAAACAAAGATTAAAGCGCTTCCTGTTCCGTTCGGGATAATCCCGTACGAAATCGCGGACGCATACAATACAATGTCTTTACTAAAGATTTTACAAATAAAAAATAAAAACGAGTTCGCTGTTATGGCGTCCGCGATTATTTCGTAACGGGATGATTTATTTCAACAATGTTTCCAAAGTATATAATAAGGACTCGGTAGCGTTGGAAGACGTTAATTTAACGGTCACTGCGGGGGAATTTGTCTCTATTGTGGGTCATTCCGGGGCGGGTAAGACCACTTTGGTCAAAATGATTTTAGCCGACGAGAACCCCTCGAGCGGGACGGTCTTTTTTGAATCAATAAACATCCATAAATTGAAAAATCAGGATTTGACCAAATTACGTCGCCGAATCGGAGTAGTATTTCAGGATTTTAAGCTACTCTCCAACAAGACCGCTTATGAAAATATCGCTTTTGCCATGGAAGCAGCCGGCAAAACAGACGCGGAGATATCTTCTGACGTCCCGCATGTTCTGGAGCTTGTTGATTTGGGAAATAAAATTTCCCATTTTCCGCATCAAATGTCCGGTGGCGAGCAACAGCGTCTCGCCATCGCTCGCGCCATCATCAACCAGCCAGAACTTATCATCGCGGACGAGCCGACGGGAAATCTCGACCCTATTAACACCTACGAAGTGATTCAAATTCTAAAAAAAATAAATGATCTCGGCACAACAGTGGTCTTGACCACACACAACCGGGGAGTTATTGATTCGGTCGGGAAAAGAGTAATCACTATGGAACGAGGTAAAGTCATTCGGGATGACAAAAATGGCAAATATGCGATATAATTAATAATTACGAATTCGTAATTTCAAATTAAAATAAATGATTGTACTAAAAAGAATTATCAAAGCAGGATTTATAAATTTTAGCCGAAACGGTCTTGTTTCTTGGGCAGCGGTTCTGGTGACCACTATTACTCTTTCTGTTATTACCGCTATCATCTTGCTTCAAGCAGTATTGTACTTTTCTCTTGGTCAAATTAGAGACAAAGTAGACGTGACCATTTATTTCAATGTCAGTGCGCCGGAAGACCAGATTATGCTTTTGAAGTCGTCCCTTGAAAAATTGCCGGAGGTGGCAGAAGTATCCTATACTTCGGCCGAGGAAGCGCTTCGAATTTTCCGCGAGCGGCACGAGAAGGACTATCCGACTATCCAGGCCCTGGACGAAATAAAAGAAAATCCGCTGGGCGCGTATCTGAACGTTCGAGCGAAAGAAGTGTCGCAGTATGAGAGCATTGCGAATTTTATGAAGTCCGACAATGCGCTGGTCTTGGGCGGGGACGACATTGTAGACAAAGTAAATTATCACCAAAATAAATTGGTTATAGACCGGCTTAATTCTATAATATCCGGTGCGCAGAAACTTGCGTTTCTTGTCACTCTTATTTTAATAATTATTTCGATTGTCATAACTTTCAATACCATCCGCTTAACCATTTTTATTTCCAAAGAGGAAATCGGCGTGATGCGTCTAGTGGGCGCCTCAAAAATGCGGATTAATGGCCCCTTTATGGTTGAAGGCGCGATTTATGGTATGATTGCTACCATCATTACTTTGCTGATTTTTTGGCCGGTGACCGTCTGGCTTGGAAACAATATGACTTCATTTCTGGGGCTCGATATGTACGATTATTATGTCTCAAACTTCCTTCAAATTTTCGTCATTATATTATTATCCGGGGTCTTACTTGGAATTATTTCCAGCTTTATCGCCACTAGAAGATATTTGAATAAATAAATGGCAAAACAGGCAACAAAATACATTTTCGTGGTAGGCGGAGTTATTTCTGGAGTAGGCAAGGGTATCGCTTCATCTTCTATCGGACTTATTTTGAAAAACCGCGGGCTTAACGTCACTGCGGTAAAGATTGATCCTTATATAAATGTGGATGCTGGCACTATGAATCCGATCGAACATGGTGAAGTATTTGTGCTCTCGGACGGAGATGAGACGGATCAGGACATGGGCAATTACGAAAGATTTTTGGACATTGACCTCTCTCGCGTGAATTACATGACGACTGGCCGGGTGTATAAGACAGTCATCGAAAAAGAAAGAAATCTGGAGTATGGAGGTAAATGTGTGGAAGTTGTGCCAGACATTCCTCTCGAAGTGATAAGTCGGATAAAAAAAGCGGCGGAAATAGCGAAAGCGGATGTGGTGATTGTTGAAATTGGCGGCACTATCGGTGAATATCAAAATTTGCTTTTCCTGGAGGCGGCCAGAATGATGAAACTAGAAACACCGAAAGATGTAAGTTTTGTGATGGTTTCATATTTCCCAACGCCAGGTACAATCGGCGAGATGAAAACCAAGCCGACCCAATATGCAGTACGAACTTTGAATGGTGCGGGTATTCAGCCGGACATTCTTATAGCTCGAGGTGATACAAATTTAGACAACAAAAGAAAGGAAAAAATTTCTATGATTTGTAACATTTCAGCCGACAGCGTGATTTCCGCCCCCGACGTGGATAGTATCTATGACATTCCGCTCAATTTTGAAAAAGAAAAACTTTCCGACAAACTATGTGAGATCATGGGTATTGTCTGCGGGAAACTAAATCAAAAAGAATGGGGCAAATGGGAAGAATTTGCCAAGTACGCGCACAACGGTAAGGACACCGTGAAAATAGCTATGGTGGGAAAATATTTTGAAACAGGGGACTTCGTTCTCTCCGACTCTTACCTCTCTGTCATTGAGGCAATAAAATATTCTGCTTACACCGAGGATCGCAAGCCGATTATTTCCTGGCTTAATTCTGTAGATTTTGAAAAAAACCCAGAGAAATTAAAAGAACTGAAAGCATACGACGGCATTATCGTACCCGGGGGCTTTGGCCAGAGGGGAGTGGAGGGAAAATTGAATGTCGTAAAATTTGCCCGCGAAAATAAAATTCCATATTTCGGGCTGTGCTACGGAATGCAGATGATGGTCATAGAATACGCGCGCAATGTTTTAGGCCTTAAAGACGCAAATACTAGAGAAGTAAACCCAAGTTCAAAAAATATTGTCATAGACGTGATGGAATCCCAAAAGGAACATTTGAAAAATAATTCTTACGGCGGGTCCATGCGTTTAGGGGGGTATAAAGCGATTCTTCAGGATGGCACTGTCGCGAGTGGGGCCTACGGCGTAAAAGAAATAACTGAGCGGCATCGCCATCGTTATGAAGTTAACCCAACCTTTATTGAAGAACTTGAAAAAAAAGGGCTCGTTTTCTCTGGGCGCTCTCCGGACGGACGATTAATGGAAATAGCGGAACTGCCAAAGAAAGAGCATCCATTTTTCCTAGGCACGCAGTTTCATCCGGAGTTCCTAGCGCACCCGCTCCATCCCCACCCGCTCTTTACTGCTTTCATTCAAGCATGTATCAAGCAAAAGTAAATGACACTAGTAAATGACACTAGTCGATTTTAATTGGCTATTGAACCATTCGTACGAATTAGACAATAGAAATAACAGCTCGGATTATTCGGGCGGGGAAGGGGTGGAGAGAGTAAAAAGCCGAAAGTCCTCGTTGTTCCTTTTCCACGATATCGACGGCGAAGAGTATTGCTAGATGTTTGGAGGTTGACTTGAAAGATAGCTTAAGGTGGGAGGCGATATTTCCTACGGTCGCCTCTTTTTCTTTTTTTAAGTATTTCACTATTTCAAGACGTCTTCTGTTGGCAAGCGCTTTTAGTAACCTTTCGTATTGTTTCATGGTTATATTGTACCATTCGTACGAATTAGACAATAGGGAATATGTGGAAAAGAGGGGAAGGGTGTGGTGGGGGATTATTTCTCTAGTTTTTTGTAAAGTTTTCCGGTAATGGCAAGAAGGGTAAGCCCGAAAATAACCAAGTACCAGGGGTTTATGTCCAAGAGCCCGAAACTTTTTATCAGCCCCTTCACTCCTTCGTGCACAGCGATTACCCCGAGGAGTATTAAAAGTCCGAAAGTCACAGGGTATCGGCGGAAAACCGCTCGAGCTCGAGAAGCCATAATTTTATTTACCTCGTTGGATAGGTCTTCAAGGTGTTTTAGTATATCTATGCTTAACTCTTCTTTTTCGCTCTTTTCACTCATAGACCTAATTTTAGCACATTTTTTTGTTTGATTAAAAGAGGATTTTGTATTAAGGTGTAAAGGTATTGCGGGTTCGTCTAAAGGTAGGACACATCCCTCTGGAGGATGGTATTAGGGTTCGAGTCCCTGACCCGCAGCCGTCATATGCTAAGTCAGGTGACTGAGACGCATAGAATTTCTATTTCATAATAAGAAATGTTATAATAGTAAAATGGTAGTAGCGGAGCGAAAAATACTTTCAATAGTCAAAAATAAACCCTACTTTATGGACGGCAATTTTGTGCTGTATCATGGAGACTGTTTAAGCATTTTAAATCAACTCCCAGACAATTCTGTTGATATGATTTTTGCAGATCCACCATACAATCTTTCAAATGGTGGCTTCAGTGTTCATGCTGGTCGCATGGTAAGTGTAGATAAAGGCTTATGGGATGTAAGTAAAGGTTTTTTAGATGATTATGAATTTCATTATCGTTGGCTTGAAGCTTGTAAAAGAGTTTTAAAGCCAAATGGAACACTTTGGGTTAGTGGTACATATCATTCAATCTATCAATGTGGTCATGCTTTGCAATCCTTAGGCTATCACATTCTCAATGACATCTCTTGGTTTAAACCCAATGCTTCACCAAATTTAAGCTGTCGTTTTTTTACTGCGAGCCATGAGACAATCATTTGGGCAAGAAAAGAAAAAAGGGCAAAACATATTTTTAATTATCAAGAAATGAAAAATGGAGACTGGCCAGAAGATAAACTAAAAAAGCCAAATCTCCAAATGCGTTCTGTTTGGTCTATGGGAACACCAAAACCAGAAGAAAAGAAATACGGAAAACACCCAACTCAAAAACCCCTAGATTTACTAAAGCGCATTGTCCTTTCTAGTACTAACAAAGGTGATGTAATACTTGACCCTTTCACTGGAAGTTCTACAACAGGCATGGCATCAGTAATGCATGGCAGAAAATTTATTGGAATTGATATGGAAAAAGATTATTTAGAATTATCAATTAAGCGGTTTAACGACTTGAAAAAATAATATGAGGGAAAAAGGATTTGGAGGAGGAAACACAATTACGGGACTTAATTTTGAAAAAGAGACAGATATTCTTGAACTTTTGCGATCTAAGAAAGGTTATTCTGTAAAAGATGGTGTTATCTACTACGAGGGAAAAGAAGTTGCTAAAAGTTTTAAAAAGAACGCTCTGTATAAATTTCTTGAATCTAAAAAAGTGGATTATAAAAAGATTCTCTCTAAAAAATTACTACCAGATGAAGCTATCTATGTGATAGTAAATAACACACTTTTTATAATTGAGGTTAAATTTCAAAAAGTAGCAGGATCTGTTGACGAAAAACTACAAACTTGTGATTTTAAAAGAAAACAATATACAAAACTCATGGCACCTTTAAATATAGAAGTTGAATATATTTATATATTAAGTGATTGGTTTAGACATGCGTCTTACAAAGATGTTTGTGATTACATCATATCTGTTGGTTGTCAGTATTATTTTAAATATTTACCACTACAAAAACTTGGATTGCCAGTTCCAAAATAAAAACATGCAGGATCAACCACTTTATTTCCACAAATCATTTGACTCACTTTTAGATACTTTTAGAGCTGTTATCACTGGAATGACTTGGCTCAAGATTTCAATTAAAGATGCGCAATCGTTCTATGAAAAACATCAAGAAATTATTGGTCTCGCTTGTTCAGTAACACATAAAAAGATCAAGGTTGGAAAAGATATTCTTTCTTTGATAGAAAAAGAAGAATTAGAACAACCAGTATTATACAATCAAACACTAATTAACTTCTATCGAGTGTTCACGATTGCAATCAAGGATATTATTTGGGAAGAAGCTAATTTTTCGCAACTATTTGAAAAATCAGAACTACAGTTCCTCAAGCATCTTAGAAATGCTAGTGCACATAACAACCAATTTTATTGGGGAATTGGGCAACAAAGAATGAATACACTCGGTAAATTACCAGTAATCTGGCGTGGTAAGGAAATAAATGAGAAATTAAAAAATACATCATTATATATGAATTTTTTACAACCCGGAGATTTGTTTTACTTACTTGCGGATATTAGTAAGTTAGTCAATTCTAATCATGGTTAAGTAATCTTATAAGTAAGAACTCTCTTGCTTAAACGGGCTGTCTACTTAGACCTGACTGAGACGCCTCAATTTGGTATACTAAAACCACTCAAAGAACCCTTACACGGTCTCATAACGTAAGGTTCTAGACTGAGTCAGTCAGCCAAGTTTCGGAATTCGTTTTTTCGCCAAAATTCGGAGCGTCGCAAAGCGACGCGATGGGGGTTTCCGAGAGATAACGCCAAGGGTTTTTGAAATCCAAAAGAAGCGAGCGGGACGCGAGGCGGGGTCGTCGAAATTTCAAGAGAAATTTACGCCTGACCGAGTCCCTGACCCGCAGCCAGCTTTTATGTTACAATAAAATTATGATTGAAAATATTTATCCAGAGGATTGGCAACAGACACGAGGTTTTTACTCACCAGCCAAAAAGATTGATTTAGGAAATGCATATTTAATATATGTATCTGGTCAACAAGTCGACAAAAATGAAAACAACGAAGCGATAACGGAAGATATTGAGGAACAGACTGAACTCGTCTTTCAAGCTATTGAGAAAATATTAAAGGCAGCCAATGCTTCAATTGACGACGTGGT
Organism: Candidatus Nomurabacteria bacterium RIFCSPHIGHO2_02_FULL_42_19; assembly: GCA_001785615.1. Lineage (GTDB taxonomy): Bacteria > Patescibacteriota > Minisyncoccia > Phycocordibacterales > UBA9973 > UBA9973. The sequence continues at coordinate 9,628 of MFUG01000001.1, forward strand.
AAAAGCCCAAATATTCTTGACTAACATAAATGACTTTCTGAGGGTTTCAGCCATCCGAGACAAATGGTTTGCAAAGAATAAGCCAGTGAGTACTTTAGTTGAAGTTAACGCTATGACTCGAAAAGGTGCAAAGATTGAAATTGAAGTAACTGCGGTTATCAATAAATAATCCAGAGTTATAGTTCGCAAGAGTTCGCAAGAACAGAGTTCGCAAGAACAGAGTTCGCAAGAACAGAGTTCGCAAGAACAGAGTTCGCAAGAGTTCGCAAGAACAGAGTTCGCAAGAACAGAGTTCGCAAGAGTTCGCAAGAACAGAGTTCGCAAGAACAGAGTTCGCAAGAACAGAGTTCGCAAGAACGGTTCTTGCGATTTCACGGTTCTTAGTTCGCAAGAACGGTTCTTGCGATTTCACGGTTCTTGCGATTTCAAAAAGAACATTACTATTTCACAATTAGAGAGATTAGCGCAGGTACTTGGAGTTTCAGTGGATAAGTTGTTGAAGTAGTCCACTTTTTTCTTGCGGGGGGAGGGCGTAAGTGATACAATTAAAGCAGTTGTGGAAAATTAAATCCGCAACCAAACTTTTATAAAAAATATGGAAGAAAAATATCAAGATCATGAAGTATCGGGAATAAGATTTGAAACCAATGACTATCCAGCGGTGAAGTATTATCGTGAAACGACTACTCCAAAAATTATTAAATTAGTGATGAAATATTCTGGTGGGTCTATCAAAGAAGAGAAACAGGCAGAGTATGTGCTTTTAGGATTAATTTTAATTGCTATAGTTTTAACTTTCATAATTTGGCCAAGCTCCAGCTCTTTAAAACTTAGCCCTGAGGAAATACAAAAAATAAAAGAATCCACCAAAGTGCAGGGATATTAATTTAATAATTGTTAAATATGAAAAATTCACGCGGTTTTACTTTAATTGAACTTCTCGTCGTCGTGGCAATTATTGGCCTACTTTCTTCAATTGTCATGTCCTCGTTAAACAGTGCTCGAACTAAGGCAAAGGATGCCGCAATTAAAGTTAGTTTGCGCCAACTTGCGATTCTTGCGGAGCAGGAGATGAATGACACTGGAAGCTATTGCAATCTCAACGATACGAGCTGGGTTCCTTCAGTCGCGCAATGCGCATCCGTTTGGTCCGGCACCTATGCCACTAATGCCAGGCAAATATGCGCGCATGTACTCCAAACCAATGGCGCTCCTGGCGGTGTTGGTTTACACAGCGGCGTAAACAACGCTACGTTTTCATGTTCGAATAAATATTCATTTATGGCAACTCTTCCAAGTAGTGGATATTATTTTTGTGTTGGAAGTGGTGGAGTCTCTGACAGAGGCACAGGAAGCAATAACTGGATAGATCCAGGCTGTTGGAACAACCCATAGCCTTAGATGATAATCCAACTTTTATCTTTTTAATTCGCAAGAACGGTTCTTAGTTCGCAAGAACGGTTCTTGCGAGTTTCTTGCGAATTTCCGTTGACTTTTCTTGTAAAAGTGATACCATGTAAGGTGGATTCGTTTTGACAACAACCCATCTCAAAGAGGAGTGCTCCATGACCACCATGCGTCGTTTTCTTGTAGTGACCACTCTCGCGGCGCTGGTCTTGACTAGCGCTCCTTCCTGTCGTAATTCTCCGGCAGCTCCGTCTTCTACGCCTGTTGTCCCCGATGGTTACTTTCAGCTGGTGCCGACCTTCAATGCCGCTGGCAACCCCAATGCCGAGGCAACCGGACGGGTGTTCTTGAAGGACGCCAACGGCAATAACACCGCGATGACGGTGGAAGTGCTCCAGATGATGGTTAACTTGGGTGGCCCCGTCGAAACCAGGTGCGACAACTGTTTCGAGATTAGGGCGGAGTTCTGCGCGTTGGACAACAAGCTTGTCAACTTCGCTCAGATCTACTTGAGCGAGTTTCCAGGTGAGTTCAAGTTCGACATGGGTACCGTTGTTAGTAATGGATATCCTTGTGCCACTATGAACTCCACTCGGTACGGTGGGCCAGGCGGATCACCCCAAGGCGTCAGGATTTTGCCTTCGGGTAAATTGTCTTTCTTCGAGGTGAAGAGGAGACAATTTGACGACCTCATTAACGGAGTTCAAGTCAACCCAGTGGACGGGAGGGCCACCCTGTATGTAGGGTTGAGCGAAAGGCCCTTCGGATATTAGAACCGTCGACTTGACGACCTCATTAACGGAGTTCAAGTCAACCCGATGGACGGAAAGACCACCCTGTATGTAGGGTTGGGCGAGTAGTAGCGAGAGCGCCGGCATGCCGGTACTCCGCGGCATGCCGGCAACGGTCCTTAGGGACTAGAGCCGGCTTTATTATTTTCTATACCCGTAGCTGGTAAATTTAATGTATTTTACTTGCCGTGTTGGATTTTTTGTAATATACTTTTCATATGTCAACGATGGATGAGTTCCCAGAAGTTAAATCCAATCCGTCTACTCAAGAGATACTTCCTCTAGATATGGAAAATTTCCGTCACGAAATTCTGACATTTACTTCAGGCAAAAAAGGAAGACCAATAAGTTTGCCTAACTTAAAACAAGTAATTCTCGCAAAATTAGTTGAAGCCGATGCCCGTATGTGGTATGCGGTAAATCACTCACCAACGCAGATTACGCAAGACATATTTAAGGAGTATGAAAAGGAAGTAAGGGCCTCACATAACGGATCTCGCGATTTTTTCAGAGCGGCTCTGGCCGAAATACTTACTGCTAAATGGATAGAGGCGGATATTAACCGAGGCAAACAACCCTGGTGACTTTACATTCAAAAAATAAAATTTTATTTGCAGTCATACTTGTCGCAATTCTTGTCGGCGGAATTTTACTTTTAGCCAAATCATCTAGTACGGAAAAAATAATTTATACCAAAGCGTCCCCCGATTTGATTGTGGTGGACCTGCCCACTCCGGGAGCGGTCACCGGAAAAGAATTTAGTGTCATCGGCCGAGCGCGCGGAATGTGGTTCTTTGAAGCGTCCTTTCCGATGGAACTTTTAGACAAAGATGGTAAAGTGTTAGTAAATAGTTATGCGCAAGCGCAAGGCGACCCCGCCTCACCGGACGGGGTAAACTGGATGACGGAGGACTTCGTACCCTTCAAGGGAGAAATGAAGGCCCCAGAGAGTTACATTGGTCCGGCAATCCTGGTCTTAAGAAAAGATAACGCTTCTGGACTCCCAGAACATGACGCCTCTATTTCCTTCCCAATTACGGTAGAATATTAATATGGACCCAAAAGAAACAGCCGAAAAGATA
>MFUG01000002.1:0-7804 GCA_001785615.1 Candidatus Nomurabacteria bacterium RIFCSPHIGHO2_02_FULL_42_19
CTCCGCGTGGCTCAAAAAGTATGGTTCGATTCAAAATTTTAAAGTTCGAACCGACTTTTACGAAATCGCAAGAACGGTTCTTGCGATTTCATCATACATTTGGCATTGATGCTGGATTTTTAGTAAAATAAGTTCGAACTTCGTTTAATAGCCCCACCTTGAAAAAGTTATAATATATTATATAATATATTATAACTTTTTACTTCGTGTGAATTGCCAGATAAATGTCTTCCAGAGCGCGTACTGCGTCGCCGGCGGCGATGTTGTTTTGATGATAGAGCACGTCGGTGCAGTCGCCAGCCGCCCAGATGCCCGAGACGCTCGTTTTTTGGGTTAGTGGATCTATTTTTATTCGGCCATAGTCATCAAGCGGCACTAAGCGCTTCGCAAAGTCCGTATTCGGGATTTGACCCACTTCTACGAAAATACCCGTGACCTTAAGCTCTTTTTTGGCACCAGTAGCATTTTTATATACCAGGCCTTCCACGAATTTATCACCCTTTACTTCTAGAATCTGCACGTTTTTTATCGCAGACATTTTTGGATTTTTCAAGACCTTCTCCACTGTAATCTCATCTGCCCGAAAGGTGTCACTACGATGCAAGAGGGTGACGGACTTGCAATAAGCGAGCAGTTGCGCAGCCGTTTCAAATCCGGCGTTGCCTCCGCCAATCACGGCTACGTCCTGATCGGCGAAAAGGGGGCCGTCGCAAGAAGCGCAGTAGGTAAGCCCTTTATGTTCCAGCCGGTCAGCGCCTTTGGCTTCCAATTTTCTTCGGCCGCTACCGGTCGCTATTAAAATTGTTTTCGCCTCAAATTCACTCCCAGATTCTATTTTTACAGAAAAAATATTTTCTTTTTTTAAAAGTCCGGTTACTTTTTCACCATCCTTTACCTCCAAACTTTCACCCGCATTAGCTAATACATGTTTTTTAAAATTCTCCGCGAATTCTAGGCCGGAGAGGGAAGTTGTCCCAATCCAATTATAGACCTGTTCGGACACGACGCTCTGCCCGCCCCATTCAGTCGTAATGAAGAGCGTCTTTAATCGCTTGCGAGCGGCATACACCGCGGCCGCCGCGCCAGCCGGCCCGCCCCCAATGATTATTAAATCATAAGCCATCCGACTATTATAACAACAAACGAGGAGCAAAAACAAATTTATTTGCTTAATGTCCGAGTGCCGTTGTTATATGGTATTCCATATATACTATTTTTTTCTCCTTAGAAATGCCGGCACAGCGCTCCAGTCATCTTTGTCATCGTCGATGATTACTTCCTCGGTTTCTTTCTTGTCCGTCTTTTTCAAAAAGTCAGCACTGCCCACACTTCGCTCTATAGTATTATGTATTTCCTTTTTTGCCATCGCCGCATTTTCTTCTTTCAATACTGTTCCTCCCGACGCTCCGCCAAAGAGTGTTTTGCGGGGTATTTCGCCGGAAAAACTAGAAGCGATAACGGTAACTTTTATTTCACCTTTCTTTGCTCTCTCATCATGAATCGTACCGAATATTACTTTCGCTTCTTTGTCAATGGACTCGGTAATTACTTTTGCCGCTTCCTGAATTTCATGAATTGTCAGATCGTCACCGCCGGAAATTGCAAAGAGTACTCCTTTGGCGCCATTAATAGAAACCTCAAGAAGAGGAGAGTTGATTGCCTGCAAAGCCGCCTTCTCGGCGCGCTTTTCGCCCGAGGCGGAACCGATACCCATGAGCGCCGAGCCAGCATCCGCCATAATGGCCCTGATATCGGCGAAGTCCACATTGATGATACCTGGAGTAGTGATCAGGTCGGAAATACCCTCTACCGCTTGGCGTAAAACATCATCGGCGTTAGCGAAAGCGGTCCTGAAATTGGTATTTTTGTCCGCTAAATGAATTAATTTATCATTTGGAATGATAATGATGGCATCTACTTCCTTGGCCAAGTCCTCAATTCCCTTTTCAGCGATTTTCATTCGGTGTAGGCCTTCGAAAAGGAACGGCTTGGTCACTACGGCAACAGTAAGGATGCCTTGCTCTTTGGCCGCTCGAGCCACGATTGGAGCCGCGCCAGTGCCAGTGCCCCCGCCCATCCCGCAAGCAATGAAGATCATATCCGCTCCCTTGATCACATCCTGAATTTCGGTTTTTGTTTCTTCTGCCGCTTTTTTACCAATTTCTGGGTCCATACCGGCACCCAAACCCTTGGTAAGATTTTTTCCCATGTGAATTTTCTTTTCTGCCAGGGACTGATGCAGGTCCTGCGTGTCGGTATTCATACAGATGAACGTCACTCCTTTGACTTTGGAATTAATCATATGGTTAATGGCGTTTTTACCAGAGCCACCTATTCCGACGACCATAATGCGAGCGAAACTCTCTATTGCTTGGTTTACTTTTGGCATATCAAACATACTATCACTAGAACAAAAAAAAGCAAATTTTTTCAGTATTCTGTAAATTAAAAATTGCAAATCAAAAATTATTTTCCTACGGCATTAGTTGTTTTATGCTTGATTTTATTGTATTTTTTAGGTCTTTGAACATTCCTCCGAACGAGCTCTTAGCATAGCTATTGCTCTCTCTGCCTCCGACAATGAGTCCTAATGCCGTAAACCAGGATGGGTCGCGTAGTTTGGTTTTCATATTTCCGAAAATTTCCGTTGTGCCGATGGAGGAGGGGAGCCCTAGCTCGGATTTTGCCAGTTCCGGGAGCCCCGGAGTGTTCGCCGCCCCCCCTACGAACACTACTCCCGCCGGCAGGAGCTCCGACCTCTTTATTTTTTTTAAGTGATTGTCTATCAGCTCGAAAATATCGGTAAAGCGCGCTTCTATAATTTCGTCCAACTTTTTCTTAGAATATTCGGGCGAAATATTTCCAAGCTTAAAACTCTCCGCGGTCTCGAGCGGAATCTTTAATCCGAGCGCGATATCATTCGTAATATCTGTTCCGCCAATAGAAAATGTATGAATAGATATCAATCCTCCATTTTCAAAAATAGCCAGGGAAACCGTTTCTGCTCCGATATTTACTAAAGCCGAGCCCACGATTTTTTGTTTTTCCGACAAGGCGATATGACTGCCGGCTACCGGCGCGGGGATCACATCTATGGTCTCCACTCCCGCCTCCGCGATTACCGCTATCAAGTCCTCTAGATGAACGCTTGCATAAGTAGCGAAAAGAGCTTTTATTTCAAGCTTATTTCCGTGCATACCCTCTAGCCGCCCCAATACCTCTTTGCCGTCTAGGCGATGAGAAAGAGGCGCAACCTGGATAATTTTCTTGTTGTTTAAGTTTAAGTTTTCTTCGCAGTCCTGGAGGGCTTTGTTCGTATCTAGATTTGTCACTTCGCCGTCGGCTTTAGAAATAATAGCCACCCCCGACTCTACGTTTCCGCGTAGCGTTACGCCGGAAAGTGAGACAAAGGCCCGTTTGATTTTTATCCCAGAGGATTTCTCTGCCAGCAAAACTGTTTCCTTGACGGATTTAACGGCGAGGTCAAAGTCCGTAACATAGCCGTGTCGCACACCCTCGGTCGGCCGTTCACCTATACCAATAATCTTAGGATTTTTTTCTCCTTTGCCGAACTCTCCCACTACGATTCTGGTCGTTTGCGACCCTATGTCTATGCCGATAGAGATATTTCTCATAATATTTCCCCTGATATTTGGCAAAATAAAAATTCTGCGCTTTATCCATTGTACTACTATGCGTCATCCCTTTCAAATGAAGCATTCCGTGGATAACCAAAAATTCCAAGAATTGTTTGTAAGTTTTATTAAACATCCTCGCTTCTTTTCTAATTACACTGGGAGAGAGCAATATCTCTCCCTCGTTTTTATGCAAAGCGAAAGACAGGACATTGGTTGCCTTGTTTTTCTTCCGATATTTTTTATTCAGCTCTCTTGATTTTTTGGCAGAAATGAAAGCGATAGATAGGGAGTATTTTTTGCCCAAGATATCATCCTTAATTCGCTCATACATATTTATTCTTATTTTATCTTTGTCCAATTTTCGTTCCTATTTTGCCCAACTTGCGAAGCACCTCAATTTCTTTTCTCCTGTCCATTCGCTTCAGCGCACTCTTTTTTATTTTTAGTCGGGACTCCTTGCGAACATTGTAGCGGTTTCCTTTTACTCTATGGATTATTCCGGACTCTTGAATGCGGCGGGAAAAACGACGCAAAACACTCGCATTATTTTCATTTGGATTTTTTTTTACTTCCACCACTGTTTTTGCCATATGCACTACAGATTAGCACATAATTTTTTTATAGCAAGCGCTGATTGACTTTTTTGTAAAAAAAGATAAGATAAATAATCATGCAACAGGTGGCGGATTACATAACTGAAGAAAAAAGAAAGGTACTAGAGAAAGAACTGGCCGACCTAAAAGGAGCCAAAAGAAAAGAAATCTTGGAGAGCTTGGCTTACGCCAAATCATTGGGTGACTTAGCGGAGAACGCGGAATATCATCAGACCAGAGAAGACCAAAGTAAGCTTGAAGAAAGAATCGCCAAGATAGAACAGATTTTACAGTCCTCGCAGGTAGTCACTGGCGGCGGAGGGGATATTGTTGAAATCGGCTCCAAGGTGGTTGTGCGGAAAGAAGGCAAACAAGACAACAAAGAAAAGCAAGAAGAAAAAACATATGTTATAGTAGGAAGTGAGGAAGCCAACATGGCAGAGGGTAAAATCTCCAACCGTTCTCCAATAGGCCTCGCGCTTTTCGGAAAAAAGAAAGGTGACAAAGTTTCTTTCCAGACCCCGAACGGCGTAGTTAATTATAAAATCATCGGCGTTTCTTAATTAAAAATATTCCGCTTCGGCGGTAAATCGAAATGTCTTCAATTGATGAGATCCGGGGACTGCGAATAAAAAAACTTGCACTCTTTAAAAAAAAGGGCGTGAATCCGTATCCCGCGGAGTCCAAAAGGGAGCTTTATCTTAAAGAAGCGATTGATAGTTTTGATGCTTTAGAAAAAGGGGCAAAAGAAGGTAAAATGAAATGGATTGCGGGGCGAATAATGTCCATTCGTGGGCAGGGCGCGATTATTTTCATAACACTCTACGACGGTACCGGAGTATTTCAGGCACTTCTTAAAAAAGATGTTCTGGGTGATGAGAAATTTGATTTTTGGAATGAGGTGGTAGACATTGGCGACTTTGTGGAAGTCCAAGGAAAATTTTTTACTACCAAGAGGGGAGAGAAGACCATAGAAGCACAGGATTGGGTGATGCTCTCCAAAAGTTTACGTCCCTTGCCGGAGAAGTGGCACGGCTTAGTGGATGTGGACGAGCGATTCCGCAAGCGCTACCTGGACATCTTGATGAATCCGGAAATTAAAGATATTTTTATAAAAAAAGAAAAGTTTTGGGATGCTACTAGAAAATTTTTGAAAAAAGAAGGATTTCTTGAAGTAGAGACGCCAACTCTAGAAATTACAACCGGTGGCGCGGAAGCCAAACCCTTTCAAACCCACCACCACGATTTTGACATAGATGTGTATTTACGAATTTCTGTCGGGGAACTTTGGCAGAAGCGGCTCCTCGCGGCTGGTTTTCCGCGGGTCTTTGAAATCGGGCGCTGTTATCGGAACGAAGGTAGCTCGCCGGAGCATACGCAAGAATTTACCAATATGGAATTTTACGCTAGTTACATGGATTATCGACAAGGAATGGAATTTACCGAGAAAATGATCAAGGAAGTGGTGCAAGAATCATTCGGCACGTTAAAATTTGAAACCCACGAAGCGAAAATTAATTTGTCGAAAAAGTGGGAGCGCATTACTTATGTTGATACAATAAAAAAAATGCTCAAGATTGACGTGCTAGAAGCGTCAGAGAAAGAAATGATGAAAAAGCTCGATGAACTCAAAGTAAAATATGAAGGAGTGAACAAAGAGCGCTTGACCGACTCTCTCTGGAAACATTGCCGAAAACAAATTGTCGGGCCGGCTTGGCTTATCGATGTGCCGAAACTCGTCTCGCCGCTTTCCAAAGCCAAACCAGAAAATCCACTACTTACCGAACGAGTCCAACTTATTTTAGCGGGCGCAGAAATGACGAATGGCTTCTCGGAACTTAACGATCCGGTGGACCAGGCGGAGCGTTTTGAAGTTCAGCGCAAACTAATCAAAGCGGGAGACAAAGAAGCGATGATGCCGGACGATGAGTTTGTAGAAATGCTTGAACATGGTATGCCGCCGGCTTTCGGCTTTGCCTATGGCGAACGTCTTTTTGCTTTTCTCGCCGACAAACCCATTCGCGAAACGCAAATGTTTCCCCTAATGCGGCCGAAGTAGGTTGACTGAAGATTTTAATAATGTAATCTAATTATTAGATGGCTGACGGGGATTTTCCTCAGGCCTAAAGGAGTTCTATGCAGGGGAACTATTTCCAGTCATCTTCGGATTACGACGAGTGGCGGAAGACAATCCCATACACCGACGAAGATATTGCAGTCGCCCTTGAATCCTTCGCCAAAGAGCACCCGAGTAGGGTGTTGCAAGCGTCCTATAAGTTGTACGCTGAGCAGGTGCGCGGGGGTAAATTAATGCCTCGCCACTATCACGTCGCTCTTGATGTCCTAATCAAGACCTGTGCTCTGTGCGGCCGGAAGGCATTGTACCGTTATGGGGATTCGGGTCGTTGCTCGGAACATCGACTAGTTATGCCCAAGGACTACAAGTTGGAACAGAAGATGGTGGACAGGAAAAACGCTCTCTTTGGCCAGGAGAAGCTCAGGCGGGAGAAGGGCGATTTTCAACGCAGGGCTCATCACAAAGCCCGCGGACAACGCCATTGAAGTCAAATCACATGCACCGCCGGCGATCGAAATGAGATCGCCGGCGCAGTTGTTTTTATTGTTTTTTATTTGTAATCTCTATTGCAGTTTTTTGCAAAATACTACTATAAACAACTATGCCCCGTTGCGGAACAACGGGGCGCCTTGGTGCACATATAAAAAAAGAACCATTTACTTTCTCGACCCGCCGGCGTCATTCACAGCGGGGTATGCATTGTGACGATTTATGTTGCCTTGAACCAGTACAGCGTCCCAAAAGCAATGCCTACAAGGATGGACAACACTCCGGTGACGGCAGCTGTGAAGTTCTGGCTGCGATTGTCTCCTTCGAAGAGGAGACCGATGGTCGGTTCTCCGACAATCCAAACTCCCACACTGATCATCAGACCTGCCCCAACGCTTTCCAGCACATGCCATTCTGGTAGGCGAACTTCACCGTGAAAAGCCAACCAGATGCCGAGGGCGACGACGACAATTCCAAGACACTGGAAGAGCCGTGTGTGATATTGCATCTCTGATTCAATCCAGGTGGCCGCCATTCCTGCATGGTTCTCCTGTGAAAGGTGAGTCGCCTGGTCTCCCAGGAACATTCCCGCGACCACAAGAATCATGCCGAGTCCGGTATGCCATTGCCGCGTGAAGATCGAGCTTGCCAACGCAACGAGTGCGATGACCCATGTGTATGCCCGCACGTGGCCGGGAATTTGACTGAGCATGTCGCTTTCCTCCGTCTTTATTTCTAACACAAAAATTAAAATAAACAAAGGTCTTTGCGCGCGAGATTAATAATGATAATATTGCAATGAATTAGCAACGGTGGTGAACCACCAGGAAGGAGTAGGTGAAATGAGAGGGAATCCATCTCATCCGCTGTGGAAAGCTCGGGATGCGTCCCTACTGGGTGTCAAACCCACGGTTCGAAATCTCGAGCGGCTGGCCAAACTCATGGAGAGCCAGCCGCAGAAGAAGCGCAAGAAAAAGACCTAAAAAGGTCTTCGTCCAGGACGGGCG
>MFUG01000002.1:7828-24235 GCA_001785615.1 Candidatus Nomurabacteria bacterium RIFCSPHIGHO2_02_FULL_42_19
GGGTGAGTCGGTGAAGAACATTATTGCCCCTGCTTCTTTTTATTACCAAACCCGCGATTGATAGCTTGCGTATGTGGTCCGAAGTATTTTCATACCCTATATTCAATCTCTCGGCTATATTGTCTACCGAAAGCCCCGGTTCCTTTTTTAGTAGGGTAAGAATCTCCAACCGCTTGCGATTGGCAAAACCTTTTACTATTCTCTCCGTCTTTACATAATTCATTCTCATAATTTTGTTGTAAACTATTATATATCTATTTCAGTATTTTGCAAAATACTACTATAAACAACTATGCCCCGATGCGGAGCAACGGGGCGCCTTGGTGCACATATAAAAAAAGAACCATTTACTTTCTCGACCCGCCGACCATCATTTCCGGCGGGGACGCTTACTCATCACTTATCGAGGTCTCCTTAAAGTAGATGCATCCGCATCGGCACTTACGTCGGAGAACTTGTGGTCGGAACCTGTTCTTGACTACACGAAGAGTTTCGTATTTCTCCATCGTGTAGGTACGTCCGCATCCACAACAGAAAAAGAAAAACTCGACGACGTTCATGACGAACTCCTTTCTGATCTCACCCGCCGGCGTCAGTCACGGCGGGAACTTCCACTTGTTCCATTCTTGCCTCAAATTTAATGGAACCGCACTTGTAGGTCTGACAAATGGGCCACTGAATTCTGGGGTTGAACGGTGAGTTGGGCCTGGTGGGCAGGGCAGTATACATCCCCTGGTTGTGTTTCTTCCAACACTTCTTACAGGCCCAGATCATTTGGGCAATCGGGGACATCGCTGACCTCCAAAATTAGATTACAACCTAAGCGCGACTAGGTCAAATCTATCCCTCGCTCAGCTCGGGATCCTCAATTTTCCTGTCTTGCTTCGCAAATGGAAAATTGGGAGTTATCCACAGGTGGGGCTTGGTGTTATTTTATATGTGGAATACAATGTACATCAAGTGGGAAAAAGTGGGAAAAGTGTTGATAAGTAATTTTTGCCAAAAAAATAAGAAAAATAAAATTTTATGCTCATCGGCGAATACATCCATACGATAGACGAAAAGAATCGGGTCTCCCTGCCGGTAAAATTTCGAAAAGAAATGGGCAAGAAAATTATTATCACCCCGGGGCTTGGACAATGTTTATTTATTTTCACCACCGCCGAATGGGCCAAGGTTTCCAGAAAACTTTCCGACTCGGATTCCGATTTATCATTCCTGAAAGCCGATCAGAGAAATTTCAACAGATACATGTTCGGGCGAGCGGCAGAAGTGGAAATTGATTCTATCGGCAGAATGCTGATACCGGAATTTTTACAAGAGGGGATACGACTTCGGGACAAAGCGGCAATTGTGGGGGTATCCGATAGAGTAGAGGTCTGGAACGAGAAGGCGTGGTCGGAACAAAAGGCAAAAGTGGCCAAAGAGGCGGAGCATTTAGCGGAGAAGCTGGGAAATGCATAAGACAGTTCTTTTAAATGAAGTAATAGAAGGTTTGCTTGCCCCGCAGAAGGCGGGGAATGAGAACCTGGTCGTGGTGGATGGCACCTTCGGCGGTGGCGGGCACAGTAGGGAGATATGCAGAAGATTTCCGGGCATAAAAATTATCGCCATTGATCAAGACCAAGATGCCTTAGACGGGGGAAGAGACAAGTTTAAGGATTTGAATTGCGAAATTTCTTTCCACAATGTGAATTTCAGAAATATGAACGAAGTTTTGAAAAAAGACGGGATAGAAAAAGTGGACGGAATAATTTTGGATTTAGGTTTGAGTTCTGACCAGTTGGAGAATTCCGGACGAGGATTTTCTTTCATGAAGGATGAGCCCTTGCTCATGAACATAAAAAAAAGCATGAAAGAAAATCCTTTTCCAGAAGAACTAACCGCAGAAGAGGTGGTGAATGATTGGAGTCAAGATAGTTTGGAGAAAATTATTTACGGATACGGAGAGGAAAAGTTTTCAGGGAGAATCGCGCGGGGGATAGTGGAGGAGCGAAAGAAAAGAAAGATAAAGACGACCAGCGATTTAGTAGCAGTGATTAGCAAAATGGTGCCGGCAGTATATAGGAGAGGGAGAATCCATTTCGCCACCAGGACTTTTCAAGCGATACGGATAGCGGTGAATGACGAATTGGGGGCATTGTCGGAGGGATTAGCCAAAGGGTGGAACATACTTTCTTCAGGCGGACGAATCGCAGTTATAAGTTTCCATAGTTTAGAGGACAGGATAGTAAAGAAATTTTATAAGACAAAAGAGCAAGAAGGTTTAGGACGTTTAATTAATAAAAAGCCGATAGTAGCAGGGGGGGCAGAGTTAAAAGAGAATCCGAGAGCCAGGAGCGCAAAGTTAAGGGTTTTGGAAAAAATATAAACAAAAAAATGAGAGCCATAGCAATAAAAATGAAAAGTTACGCGAGCACCATGGGAGCCATGGAGGAAGGCATGTCCAAGACAGTCCTTCATTCCCTACTCCTTTCTCTCTGCATTCTAGCCGTTTTTTATACTTTTCTTTTAGGGAATATGGTTTTCAATATTATTGAACGCAAAACACTCGAGGCAGAGATGCAAACCCTTGCCACTAAAGTTGCGGATTTGGAATTAGAATATCTTGCCCTGTCGGGGAAAGTTGATTTGGCATTTTCCCAGGCGCTCGGTTTTAAGGAAATTAAAGCAACCTTTGCCACTCGCAAGACACTTGGTAGTATAAAAGTTGTGAAAAATGAAATCTAGTTTTCTTTTTAGAAGTAGAATTTTACTTTTTTTTATTTTGCTCTTCGTCGTCCTTCTGCTGGCCAAGCTTTTTCTAATCCAAGTAATCAGTAGTAATGTCTATTCTGAAGCGGCCAATCGCCAGTATTACACTCTGTCGCAAAACGTCTTTGAGCGGAAGACAATTTATTTTTCCCGCAAAGACGGCACCTTGGTCTCGGCCGCGACGCAGACCCCTGGATATAAACTGGCTATTGCACCCAATGAGCTGGTGAACGTCGAGGATGCTTATAAAAAATTATCGGCCAAGGTAACTCTGAAACAAGATGACTTTTTTGCTAAAGCGGGGAAGAAAGACGACCCGTACGAAGAAGTTGCGAATCATCTGTCGGAGAGCGAGGCCAAGGCCATCTCTCTTTTGAAAATTCCGGGCGTGAAGATTGTGCCAGAAAAATGGCGTCTGTATCCGGGAGACCAGCTTGCTTCCCACACCCTCGGCTTGGTCGGATACAAAGGGGACGAGCTGGCGGGGCGCTACGGTCTGGAGCGGCAGTATAACGAAGAGCTTGCTTTAAGTAAAAACAATCCTTATGTTAATTTTTTCGCAGAGGTATTTTCCAATATTAGCAAAAATTTATTTTCGGATGAAACCAAGAATGGCGATGTGGTGACGACCATTGAGCCGACCGTTCAGGATTTTTTAGAAAAAAAGCTGTCCCAAGTTAAAGAAAAATATAGAGTGGACTCCGTCGGCGGGATAATTATGAATCCCGAGGATGGCTCTATCTATGCGCTCTCCGCCAAGCCGGATTTCAATCCGAACGACTTTTCCGGAGTCAAACAAACATCCACTTTTTCCAATCCACTGGTTGAAAACGTGCTGGAGTTTGGCTCAGTGGTAAAGCCCTTGGTCATGGCCGCAGCCCTCGACGCAGGTGTCTTGACCGCTAAAACCACTTACAACGACCGGGGTTCTGTCATCGTGGAAAAGAAAGAAATATTTAACTTTGATAAAAAGGGCCGAGGTCCCGGCACCGGCATGCAGGAGGTCTTGAGTCAGTCGCTCAATACAGGCATGGTCTTCGTAGAGCAAAAGTTAGGGAAAGAAAAATTGCGTGAGTACTTACTCTCTTTTGCCATTGATAAAAAAACCGGCATTGACTTGCCGAATGAAACAGGCGGACTAGTCAGCAACATTATGAAAAGTCCGCGCGAAATTGAATACGCCAATGCCTCCTTCGGGCAGGGCATTGCGTTTTCTCCCATGGAAATGATCCGGGCTCTCTCCGCGCTCGGCAACGGCGGACAACTTGTCGTGCCACATGTAGTGGATAGGATTAAATATAGTATTGGCCTAGAAAAAAAGCTGACCTATCCAACCGCTCGGGCAAAAATAAGTGAAGCGACCGGGGAAGAAATAACCCGCATGCTCGTCGAAGTTATGGACAAGGCCTTGAAAGGAGGAACCGCTAAAATGGAGCACTACAGTGTCGCAGTAAAAACTGGTACCGCGCAAGTTGCCAACAGCGTAGACGGAGGATATTATGAAGACAGGCATACCCATTCTTTTTTCGGATATTTTCCCGCTTACGATCCGCAGTTCATTGTGCTCCTTTACGCAGTCAATCCGAAAGGCGTGCTCTACGCGACCGAGACCTGGGCGGATCCATTTATAGATATTACTAAATTTTTATTAAATTATTACGAAGTTCCGCCGGATCGATAAAATGAAAACCCCCCTTAGAAAAACAATATCTTTTATTCTAAAAGTAGAGTCCCAGCTTGTACTTTCTAAATACAAGCCGAAGATTATCGCGATCACCGGGTCCATCGGCAAGACCTCCACCAAAGACGCGATCTATGCGGTAATTTCCAAGATTTCTTATGTTCGTAAAAGCGAAAAAAGCTATAACAGTGAATTGGGCTTGCCGCTTACTATTTTAGGATGCGCGAACGCGTGGAATAGCCCCCTCGGTTGGCTAAAAAATATTCTAAAGGGCTTTTGGCTTTTTGCCTGGCCTCATAGATATCCCAAGTGGCTGGTACTGGAAGTCGGCGTCGGTAAGCCGAAGGACATGCTTCGAACCGCGATCTTTCTCAAAACCGATGCGGTCATCATCACGGCTATCGGGGAAACCCCGTCGCATATTGAATTTTTTGAATCGCGCAAGCATTTGATTGAAGAGAAAAGCGGGCTCATCAAAACATTAAAAAAAGACGGCCTTTTAATATTGAATGCCGACGACGAGGCGGTGCTTGAGATGAAAGAAAAAACTAGAAACCGCAGCGTCACTTTCGGCTGGAAAGAGGGCGCGGATGTACAAGGTTCGGGAGAAAGTATTTCTTATGATAAAGAAGGCAAGCCACAGGGAATAATTTTTCGGGTTGATGAGGGGGGGAATAGTTTGCCAGTTACCATTGACGGAGTGTTCGGTAAAAATCATATCTATGCGTCGCTAGCCGCTCTGGCATTGTCATACGGATTCAAATGGAATATGCTTGATGCTACAAACGCGCTAAAGAATTATGATGTGCCGCCGGGGCGGATGCGGCTACTAGAGGGGAGGAATGGCACGCTCATTATTGACGACACTTACAATTCCTCTCCCTTTGCTTGCGAGTCGGCCTTAAAAACTCTCGGAGAAGTAAAGGGCGATAGAAAGGTTGCAATCTTGGGTGACATGCTGGAGCTTGGCAAGCACACTGAAGAGGCGCATAAAAACATAGGGAAAATAGCCAAAGAAAATTCCGATGTGCTGCTGGTGGTGGGTCCCCGGGCGGAGAAGATAAAAGCAGGTGCTACTGAAGCGGGCATGAACCCGATGAATATTTTTGAATTTTCAAATTCGTATCAGGCCGGAGAATTTATAAAGACATTTGTGAAAAAAGGCGACCTGATTTTAATCAAGGGCTCGCAAGGCATGCGGATGGAAAGGGTAGTGGCGGAAATCCTACTGGATAAAAAAAATAAATCTAAGTTATTAGTCCGTCAGGACCCGGAATGGCTCCGGAAGGAGTAAATTTTTATCTCTATAAAGTGCGATGGACCGGTCCGTCGCTTGAAGCAACGGCCGGTCCATGTGTGTGGGGTGGCTTACTCATCCGAGGACTCCCCCAGTGCGGGTATTCTCCGTACGAAAATTATCACAATGCCGACCACTACTAGTGCCCCCCAGAACAAAATAGGTGACACCAGGTACAACGACAGTCCCGTGAACAGGCCAGCGAAGATGCCGGTGATCAAGAACCATATGCTCAGTTTTGCCGACCAGACGCAGGTCAGCACTCCAGCACAAGCCAGCACGATACAGAACAGTCGCAACTCGTCAGCTATGGGTGTAGCCAACAACCGCAGAGCTGCGACGATGATGAGAATTCCAGACAGTACGCGGATCATGGGACACCTCGGCAGAAAAGAGGAAAGTGAAAGAGCGTTTAGATCTATCCTAGCACACTAATTATAAAAAACGAGAGGTGTATTTTTTCTTAAAAAATGTTATATTTTCCGCTAAGTGCCGTTTTGGCTCTATCGTCTAACGGTTAGGACGGATCCTTCTCAAGGATTAAATCCGGGTTCGATTCCCGGTAGAGTCACCCCCATAGGAAAATGTTTTATTTTAATGTTAGAATAATTTAATGCAGGACGTTATAAATTACCGCTACGTAAAAGTTTTTGCTTCACTTCTAATCCTGCTCTTTTTAGTTGCCTTTTGGTTCAACGAATATTTAGTTGATTTTTTTCTCTCGTATCTTCTTTTATATAAATATACGACCCTTTTTATCATTGTATTTTTGGCTGGACTTTGCATACCGATACCGATGAACATCCTGCTCTTGGCGGTGGGGGCGCTGTCCATTGAAGGACATTTTAATTTCATGCTTGCTCTCACCACGGCCACCATCGCGAACGTCTGTGGCGACCTAGTGGCTCTTTTCCTTTTCCGAAAATATAGTCATGCGATTCTACGTGACCAGTATGCGGAAAAATATTCTTTTTTCATCCGACTAGAAGAATTCTTTCAGGCCCATACTAACACTGCTATATTCGTTTCTCGTATTATCGGAATTTTTGGCACGCCGGTGAATTTTCTTTCCGGGTATATGAAAATATCTCCTTTGCGTTTTGCTTTTTTTGATTCACTGGGAAATTTCGCTTTCGCTTTTTTATTTCTTAAGTTGGGTTTTTGGGTAGGGGACAAGTGGCTGGCCGTTTCCGACTTCGTCTCGACCATCATGGGCATCTTTGCCGTCATCATCTTCTTTGCCCTCTTCTCGGTGCTTTTTTACAACAGGAAAAAGGAGTAATTTTTTACTCCTCTACTTTCGGCTTTTCCACTTCAAGCAAGGAAAGTTCCGGCGAGGCGCCGGCGATTTTTAATACATCTTTATCTATTTTTTTCAGTTCTTTATTTGAGGAATTGTAGTGGTTCACCACTGTGCCGAGCGCGTTTCCTAATTTATTATGATATTCATCATAGGATTTTAGGTGCTTACCCAGGTCTTCCACTTTTTTAATTATTTCTTTAGCGGACTCTTCTATTTGAAGGGCTTTGAGTCCCTGAAGTACTGTTTGTAAATATGCCAAAAATGAAGTGGGGGAAGTAATGATGACTTTATATTTCCCCGCTGCGCGCTGGATTAAATTTTCGTTTTCATCTCCGGCTCCGACTTTATTTGTTAAGAGGTCATAATAAATCGCTTCATGGGGGATGAACATGAAAGCAAAGTCCGTGGTGCCTCGCACGGGCTGGATATATTTTGCTGTCTCGGTAATCCTGTTTTTCAAATCGTTAACAAAGTTTGTTTCAAGTTTTTTCTTCTCTGTAGGATCTCTTTCTTCGGCCATTTTATTATAATTCTCTAACGAAAATTTTGAGTCAATCGGAATAATTTTATCTTTAACGAAGACCACGGCGTCCACTATTGTCTTATCCGGGAATTCATATTGCATCTGGTAGCTCCCGGGCGGCAGGACATTTTTCAAAACGGTTTCCAGATAATACTCACCCAGGATTCCCCGCTGTTTCGGATTTTTCAAAATATTTTCCAAACTCTGTAATTGGTCGGCGAAGGAGATGACTTGCTTGTTCGTCTCATCCAGCCGGGTCAGGCGCTCCGTGACATCCCGAATTATTTTATTTGATTCGCTGGAGTGGAATTTTAAGCTCTCATTGACTTGCTTGTGGCTTTCGCCGATTTTGTTATCCACCGTGCGGGAGAGCTCGTTTAACTGGGTGAGTATCAGCTGAAGCCCGATATCATCTTTCTCTCCTTCCTTTTTTCTATTCAAAATAAAGTAGACAACTGCGCCCCCCAGAATGACCCCCAATATTATCCAAAGAATTTGCATGAATGTATTTTAACACTCTTTATATACAATACAAAACCCATCAGGTTTTAAACGTCGAATTACCTAAACCCAGCGGTCGCCAGAGTTAGGTAATTTAGGTTAGAAGATGTATAATTTCCGCATGGGTATTTTAGAAAGAGAGATAAAAACCAAAGACAAGAGAAAAAATCTTCAAAAGATAATTTTGAGCACCATCTATGCCGTAGGTATTCTAAGTGTGGTTGCTGTGGCCCCGAATATTTTTTCTGTAATTAAACAACTAGAAGGCTCCCGTAGCCGAAAGAAGAGTTTAAAATATTCCATAAACGCCTCCTTTACTCGTCTTAAAGAAAAAGGTCTTATTGAGATAGTAGAAATGAATGGCAAAAAAATTGCGCGCATTACCAAGAAAGGGGAGGACAGCTTGAGTTTTTTAGAAAAGCATAATTTTAGATTAAAAATTCCAAAGAAATGGGATGGTCGCTGGCGAGTAGTTATTTTTGACATAAAAGAATCTAAAAAAAGAATTCGCGAGCAATTAAGAATTAGTCTTACACAAATAGGTTTTCTTAAACTTCAAAATAGCGTCTGGCTTTATCCTTATGACTGCGAAGATCTAATTTCTTTACTAAAGGCGGATTTTAAGATAGGCAAAGATGTTTTGTATATGATAGTGGAAAAGTTAGAAAATGATTGGCAATTTCTAAAAGCGTTTAATTTACCTAACTCAAGCGGTCGCGGAAGTTAAGTAATTAGGATTTTTTGAAGTTTTAGAAATTTATCTATACAAAAAGAAATCACTGGTCGAAATGTTTTTCTTCCAGTGACAACTCATGATACTTCTTGCTCGACGGGCGGGGTTCCGTAAGATGGACCCGCGCCCGCTTTTACGTCAGTTTACGTATATTACCCAGGCAATCAAAGCAGCAAAGGCTAGCATTGTTGCCCACAGGATTCGGGAGGTGAACATCGGGTGACATCCTTTCTATGTTCATATAACATTTATTTCCTCAAATAGTGCTTCAACGTATAAATCCAGTCTTCATCTATGCCGTCACCGTTGAGTTTTTGCTCCAAAAGCCATTCCAGATATCCCTTGTCAGTTCTCATCACTTCTTCTATTCTTTTGCCATTGTGTTTGCCGAATTTGAAAGTGTGTAGAAGCGAAGGATGTCCCGAGATTTCAATCATTTTTTCTAACGCTTCATCGTCGCCTAACCGTTCATTCTCTACCAATTTTTTTCTTAATCGCTCAAAAAGTTGCTCCAGTACCAGCACATCACCCAATGCATCGTGAGCCGTTGCGTCTACTTCTATCTCGAGGAGGTAGCGCAGATATTGCAGATTGTATCTTTCTATTTTTTCTTCAGGGTCTAGGTACCTTGCCACGCGAAGGGTGCAAATAAATTTTTGTGGCTCTATACCCTCTTTTTTTATCATAATCAAATCAAAAGGCGCATTGTGAGCTACGACTATCGTACCCTTGTCTTCAAATAACTTTTTAATTTTGGGTAAATCACCACTGTCTTTGAAAGATGGTTTATCTGCTACCATTTTATTCGTAATATGGTGCACCGCCGAGGCCTCGGGAGGAATTTTTAGTGGCGGCTTGTAAAGACCGGTGAAATTTTCATTGCCCGATTTATAAGCAATCTGGCACAAGAAGTCCTTTTCGGTATTACCAGTTGTTTCTGTATCAAAAAATATCAGTTTAGACATAGTGCTATTTTAACACAACTTTGATATATTATAGATACGGAAATATTATCATTTCTGGGTCGCATAAAATTCTGCTGAATTTTTACTCATTCTCGGGCCGTCGCCCTGCGAAAGACCCCATAAATAATAATATTTCCTTTCTACATGCTTCACGAGCAAATAAAAAATAAAATTAAAGATGCGATGCTGGCGAAGAACACCGTCTTGCTTGAGACGCTTCGGGCCATGGTGGCTGGTTTTACCAATGAACTGGTGGCGAAGGGCAGAAAGCCAAATGAAATGCTGACTGACGAAGAAGCGCTCTCGGTAATCACTCGCCTCTCCAAGCAAAGGAAGGATTCTATTGAGCAGTTCAAAAAAGGCAATAGAGACGACCTGGTAAAAGTAGAAGAAGCGCAATTGGCTATCCTGGAGACCTATTTGCCGAAGTTGATGGATAAAAGTGAAGTTGAAAAAATTGCTCGAGCCAAGAAAGAAGAATTATCCATTAATGACGCTACAAAAAAAGGCATGCTGATGTCGGCCCTAATGAAGGACTTGAAAGGTAAGGCCGATGGAAACGTAGTTAAAGAAGCGGTAGATTCTCTCTTTTAATAAACTGTATGACACCAAAGAAATTAATCACGCACGACGGATCCTTTCATACGGATGATGTTTTCGCTTGCGCGGCGCTTTCCCTAATGCTAGAGAAGCAGGGGGAAAAATTTGAAATCATTCGTACTCGCGATCCCGAGATAATAAAAAATGGCGACTATGTTTTTGATGTGGGCGGATTTTACGACGAGGGCAAAAATAAATTTGATCACCACCAGATAAGCGGAGCGGGTCGTAGGACCCCGAGCGGAAACGAGGGGCAAGAAGGCATAGAGTATTCTTCTTTTGGGCTGGTTTGGAAGAAATTTGGTGAGAAATTAAGTGGGTCTGGGGAGGCGGCAGAGTTAGTAGACAGGCGCCTGGTGTCTCCCATTGATGCCCATGACAACGGCTTTGATTTAGTTGAAAAAAAATATGATGTCTTTCCATATCTAATTCAGGATTTTTTTAGAGTAATGCGTCCTACCTGGCGAGAGGAGGATGTAAATATTAACGAAATGTTCTTCGAAAGTGTTTTAATCGCCAAAAAACTTTTATTGCGAGAAATAACCCATGCCAAAGATACCATATTGTCTAACCAATCAGTTATTTCAATCTACAACAGCACAAAAGATAAAAGTTTTATAATTTTGGATAAAAACTATCCGAGTAGTGAGATATTAAATAAACTACCGGAGGTTTTTTTTGTAGTTTATCCAGCGGCGAGTGATGGTTCTTGGAGGGTAAAAGCAGTACGCAATGATTCAAAAAGTTTCAAAAATAGGAAGGATTTTCCAGCATCCTGGGCTGGACTTCGCGACGAAGAATTGCAGAAAATTACCGGAGTGCCTGACGCTGTATTTTGTCATCGAGCACTTTTTATGGCCGTAGCCAAGTCCAAAGAGGGAGCTATATCCTTAGCGCAAAAAGCGCTAGTAATTTGAAATTATTAATTGACAATTACGAATTGATTATTTATGGCATTTATTGACGAAATGACAATTGAAGCCGCTGCCGGGCGGGGTGGGGATGGCGTGGTCAGGTGGCGGCAAGAAAAATTTATTCCCAAAGGCGGGCCCGCTGGTGGAGACGGTGGCCGAGGAGGGGATTTTTATGTTTCAGCTCTGCGCGATGCGCATATTCTCTCCCGGTACAAGTCAAGGAAAAAATTCTCTGCCGGACGGGGAGAAGACGGAGGTAATAAAAGCTTGCACGGAAAAAATGGCGAGGACTTTGTTTTAGAATTACCTGTCGGCTCTACTATCACGAATTTGGAAACGGACGAAAAATGGACGCTCCTCTCCGAGGGGGAAAAAATAATGCTTCTTCGTGGCGGGTATGGCGGATTTGGCAATGAACATTTTAAGAGTTCTACCAACACGACTCCAATTGAGTCGCGCGAGGGTAAAAACGGCGATAGGGGAAGTTTCAAAATAGAATTAGAACTCTTTGCGGATTTGGGGTTGGTAGGCCTTCCTAATGCTGGTAAGTCGTCACTATTAAATGCCATTACGAACGCGCGTGCCTTAGTGGGGGACTATGCCTTTACTACCCTTGATCCGAACTTGGGTGACTTTTATGGATACATTATTGCGGACATCCCAGGGTTGATAGAAGGGGCCTCGGAAGGTAAAGGACTGGGAGTAAAATTTTTACGTCATATTAAACGTACGAAGATGCTTGCGCATTTAGTTTCTTTTGAGAACAGTAATATGCTGAAAAGTTATAAAGAAATTCGCAAAGAATTATCAAAATACGACAAAATTTCCAATTTAGGCAAAGAAGGGCTATCGGCTAAAGAAGAAATAATTATTTTAACAAAAACAGATGTAGTAGTAGATCCGAAAGTTATTAAAAAGAAAATTCAGGATTTCAAAAAAGTTTCTAAAAAGGTCTTCGTTCTTTCGCTCTTTGATGATAAAATGATAAAAGATTTTACCAAGGAATTAACTAAGATTCTTAAATCTACTAAATAAACTTACTTATCTTGCAACATTCCTATCGTCCACCATGATTAGTATATGTGGAGTTGACGGACAAGATATTTTATGAAAGATTAAAAATGAAAGGAGATAAAATTTACAAGATTCTAGATTTTCTAGAAGATAAAACAATGGATATGGTGGACTTCGCTAGTTCTTTTCTTGCTGCTGGGTATGGAGCATCAATGGGTAAAAGAGATTATGAATTCAAAAAAAGAAATCGAAACAGAGAAAATTATAAAATAGATAGACAAGAAAAAAGACGCTTGGAGAAATATATTTATGAGCTTAAGGTCGACGGATTATTGCGCGAGGACTCAGCTGGTAAAATAAATTTATCTCCTAAGGGTAAAAAGAAAATTAAACATCTTAGAAAAAATCGAGTTCTTGGTAAAGATTTGTATCAGAAAGAAACAAGCAGTAAGGTTACTATAATAAGTTATGATTTACCAGTTTCTTTTAATCGCGAAAGAGACATGCTCCGTACGGTTCTCAAAGTTCTCGGTTTTCATATGATCCACAAGAGTGTATGGGTAGGGAAGGTGAAAGTTCCCAAGAGTTTTTTGGCTGGTCTACAAAAGTTGAAAATTCTACGTTATGTTGAAATCCTGGAAGTTACTAAGCACGGCAGTCTCAAGCAGTATAGGTAAATGTGTTTACTGTTGCTATGTTGTCCACTAAAAATGTATATGCGTAATTGATGGACAAAATACATTATAATAATCAGGCTGTACAAAGAGAGGTTTTGTTTATTACATTCGAAATGATATGATTTATATCATGGTTCGAATACCACAAAATAAGTTGTGGCTTAGTCAAAAAATAAAGTAAAATGTGTTAATATCTATCTATGTCAGAAAAATATTACCCAACAATTGGCTTGGAAGTGCATGCGGAGCTAAAAACAAACACCAAGATGTTTTGCGCGTGCAAGAATGATCCGGACGAAGAGAAACCGAACGTAAATATCTGCCCGGTTTGTATGGCGCACCCCGGGGCCCTGCCAGTGATAAATAAAAAAGCAGTAGAGAATGTGATAAAAGTTGGCTTGGCCTTGAATGGAAAGATTGCGGACTTTACGGAATTTGACCGCAAGAATTATTTTTATCCAGACATTCCGAAGGGGTATCAGATATCGCAGTATAAATTTCCCATTGTCTCCGGCGGGCATTTGGCGAGTTTTGACATCACGCGAGTGCATTTGGAAGAAGACACCGCGAATAATAAACATGACCGGGGTGACTACTCGCTGATTGATTTCAATCGTGCTGGGGTGCCATTGATGGAGCTTGTAACAAAGCCCCATACTTTTGACAATATGGAACTAGCTGTTAAAACCGCATCTAAATTCGCAAAAGAATATCAGTTGGTACTTCAGTATTTAGGAGTATCAGAGGCGAATATGGAGAAGGGGGAAATGCGCGTAGAGGCAAATATATCTCTATCTCGGGAGAAAAAATTTGGCACCAAGGTAGAAGTGAAAAATTTAAATTCTTTTCGCAGTGTGGAACGAGCAATAAAATACGAGCTTGGTAGAATGACAAAACTTCTAGAGGAAAACAAGGACGCTGAAATAATGCAGGAAACGCGTGGCTGGGACGAAGGCAAGCAAAAAACATTTTCCCAGAGAAAAAAAGAATCCAGTGAGGATTATAGATATTTTCCGGATCCGGATTTACCGAAATTGAAATTGCATGAGGCCTTTGATCTTAAGAGGATGAAAAAAGAATTGCCGGAATTACCTATTGCCAAGCGAGCGAGATATAAAAAGGACTTTGGAATAAAAGCAGAGGATATTGAAATTTATGTAAATGATTTTGAGCTGGGTGTTAGATTTTCTGCTATCGCGAAAATTCTAACAAATTCAAAAAAAGTACAAATCGCTTCTAATTTTATAACTTCTGATTATTTAGGAATAAAAAAATCTAACAAAGAAGCCAAACTCCCCAGTGCAGAAAATTTTGCCGAGCTGGTAAGTATTTTTAATGAGGGTAAAATTTCTTCCCGTGCAGCAAAAGATATTTTAGGCAGAATTGTAGTTAACGACGAATCGCCAAAGGAAATTGCCGAAAAGGGAAACTTACTTCAGAAAAATGATGAAGGAACATTAAAAAAAATTGCTCAAAAAATAATGAACGCCAATCCAAAAGCAGTAGCGGATTACAAAGGTGGCAAAGAAAATGCATTAATGTCTCTCGTGGGACAAATTATGAAAGAAACAAAAGGAAGTGCAAACCCAGAAGTTGTAAAAAAATTATTAGAAAAATTACTTAAATAAAACATGAACGAAGATATTTTAATTAAAACAATAGCCCGCCTTACTACTGCGCCTAAAGGAATTCTTGCTATAGACGAGAGTTTGAGCACTTGCGATAAGCGTTTTGAAAAACTTGGCGTGCCGACCACGATAGAGAAACGTCAGGAATATCGCGAACTTCTAGTCACTGCGCCCCAGATTGAAAAATATATTTCTGGATATATTCTTTTCGACGAAACGATTAAACAGGCAACTAGGAGCGGGGAACCTTTTCTTTCAGTTTTAAAATCAAAGGGGATAGAGATTGGTATAAAAGTTGATACTGGTCCAGTGGACTTTCCGGAACATCCGGGAGAGAAAATTACCGCTGGGCTAGAAGGGTTGTCGGAGCGACTAAAAGAATACAAGGCCCTAGGCGCAACCTTTGCCAAATGGCGCTCGGTCTATACGATTGGTGAAAATACTCCCAGCGAAGAGTGTATGAAAGCTAGCGCCGAAATTTTTGCTAAATATGCGCTCATCTGCCAAGAGAATGAGGTCGTTCCTATAGTTGAGCCAGAAATTTTAATGGATGGAGAGCATTCACTAGAAAAATGTTACGAAGCGACTGCCCGGAACTTAGAAATAATTTTTTCAGAGCTAAATGCGCAGAAGATTTTTCTACCGGGGATTATCTTAAAAACGAATATGATATTGCCCGGTAAGGACTCAAAAGTTATAGTGGATGCTTTGGAAATTGCCAAGGCAACAGTGAAATGTCTGAAAGAGAAAGTGCCAAAAGAAATTGGCGGAATTACCTTTCTTTCCGGCGGGCAGGGAGACGAAGAGGCAACAGTTCGCCTGAATGCCATGCATAAGTTAAGTCCCTTGCCTTGGGCGCTTACTTTTTCCTACGGTCGAGCTATTCAAAATCCTGCTCTAAAGGCGTGGGCGAAGAATCCTAGCGACGTTGCCCTGGCCCAAGCCCTACTCTTAACTGCAGCTAAAAATAACAGCTTAGCAAGCGTCGGGCGATATGAAAAATGAAATTAAAAATTTTTTCCAAGGGGAAGTGGATGATAGCGAGGAAACGCTTTCAAAATATTCCCACGACGCGAGTTTACTCGAAGTACGGCCGAAGCTAGTGGTGTTTCCGAAGGATTCGGAAGATGTAAAAAATTTAGTAAAGTGGGTGAGTGAGAACAAGGAAAAATATCTTGACCCCGTCAACGGCGGGGCGGGCCTATCCATTACTGCTCGATGCGCCGGCACAGACATGTCCGGCGGAGCTATCGGGGAATCCATAATTATGGATTTCACTAGGTATATGAATAAATTGATATCATGGCAGCAGCCACAGAAAAATTCTCGCGTCTTTACCCTTCCCGGAATACCGGGTGGGTCCTACGCCGACTCGAATTTTCCTATGTCTGCTGCCATCACTGTTCAGCCCGGCATGCTTTATCGGGATTTTGAAAAAATAACTCTAGAAAAAGGTCTTATTTTGCCTTGCTATACGGCCTCAAAAAGTATTAATGCCATGGGTGGCATGTATGGCAACAATTCGGCAGGGGAGAGGACTCTTAAATATGGTAAAGCCGAGGACTACATCATAGAGGCGAAAGTTGTTTTTACCGATGGAGCTGAAAGAACTATCAAGCCCATTCTGCTTCCTGAAATTTCTCAACAGGAAGAAATATATAAAAAAATCTATAACTTAATTAAAGAACAAAGTGAAGAAATAAAACTTGCCAAACCAAAAGTACATAAAAATTCAGCAGGTTATTATATTTGGAATGTAATCCAAGATAATATTTTTGACTTAAATAAATTATTGGTGGGTTCCCAGGGGACTCTGG
>MFUG01000003.1:0-22108 GCA_001785615.1 Candidatus Nomurabacteria bacterium RIFCSPHIGHO2_02_FULL_42_19
ACCGCATATTCGGGGCAATTTCGGGCCTGCTGGAGTCCCTGAATGACCCTTATACCGTATTTTTTAACCAGGAAGAGACCAAATCATTTGAAGAAGACATCTCCGGAACCTTCATCGGCATTGGCATGGAAGTCGGAATGAAAGATAAAATTCTGACCGTC
This sequence comes from Candidatus Nomurabacteria bacterium RIFCSPHIGHO2_02_FULL_42_19, assembly GCA_001785615.1. GTDB lineage: Bacteria > Patescibacteriota > Minisyncoccia > Phycocordibacterales > UBA9973 > UBA9973. Next base: position 162 of record MFUG01000003.1, read on the forward strand.
ATTGCTCCGCTTAAAGACACCCCCGCTTATCGGGCAGGAATAAAGTCCGGCGACAGAATTCTTAAAATTGATGAAACAACCACCGCCGGTTTAAGTATAGAGAAAGCTGTTAAATTAATAAGAGGGGAGAAGAGCACCGAAGTTACGCTCACACTCTCGCGCGAGGGAGAAAAGGAACCTAGGGAAATAAAAATAATTAGAGATGTGATAAATATACCGACGCTGGAGATCGAACTCCGGGCGGATAAAATCTTTGTGATAAAACTTTACAGTTTTTCAGCCAATTCTATCGGGCTCTTCCGAAATGCGTTAAAGAAATTCTCTACCGCTAAAACAGACAAACTGTTGCTTGATCTGCGCGGGAACCCCGGTGGATACTTGGGCGCGGCGGTGGATATAACGAGTTGGTTTTTACCAGCCGGCAGGGTGGTTGTAACGGAGGACTATGGTGATGGCGAGAAACCAACTATATTTAGAAGTAAGGGTTACAATATATTTAATGATAAATTGAAATTTGTAATATTAATGGACAGTGGTTCCGCTTCCGCGTCGGAAATCGTCGCCGGGGCGATGCAAGACCATAAGCGGGCAATCTTGGTGGGAGACACGAGTTACGGCAAGGGTTCGGTGCAAGAATTGGTAAAAGTAACCTCGGATACTCGGTTAAAAATTACGGTGGCAAAATGGTTCACCCCGAACGGTATTTCTATTTCTGAAAAGGGGCTGACCCCGGACTATAAAGTAGAATATACTAAAGAAGATGCGGAAAAGAAAAAAGATCCGCAAATGGAAAAGGCGGTAGAGTTATTAAATAATTGGCCAAGATAAATATGAAGGTAATATTTTTACATGATGTGCCGAGGGTGGGGAAAAAGTATGATGTAAAGGAAGTAAATGGCGGCTATGCCGTAAATTTTTTGTTGCCGAGGCGTCTGGCAGAAGCCGCCACTGTAAAAGCACTGCTGGAGCTGGAACGACGTCAGAAGGAAATTACGATAGAGAGGGAAGTGCAAGAAAATCTTCTAATAAAAAACCTGGAAGAAATTAAAGGCAAAGTGGTGCATATTAAAGCGAAAGCAGATGAAAAAGGACACCTCTTCGCTCAAGTTCACAAAAAAGAAATTGTCGATAGTATGAAGACCGAACACCGCGCCGATATTAATCCTGAATTTATTGTCTTGGAAAAACCAATCAAAGCAGTAGGGGAGTTTGATGTCCCCGTCAAGCTGAAGGACAAAAAGTCCTCATTTAAACTGGTGGTAGAGAAAATTTAGATCACACTCACCACTTTTTTTACCATGGTTTTGTCGTGGAAAGATGTTTTGCGTTTAGAGCCAAATTTTACGGTGCCTGGTTTGAGGGCGAATAGGGTATGATCGCGACCGGTGCCTACATTAGTGCCCGCCATTATAACTGTACCTCGCTGACGCACGATAATGGAGCCGGATTGAGCTCTCGCTCCATCAGCTAGTTTCGTGCCCAGGTACTTTGGCTGTGAGTCCCTTAAATTTTTGGCTGTGCCGCCAGCTTTTCTATGGGCCATGAAATTAGGTTATAGGTTCTAGCTGCTAGGTTCTAGGGAAATCCAGAAACTCGCAAACTTTCTTCACTTATCTTATAATCTGATAACGAGTGTCAGTATAAACAATTCTATGCAAAAAATCAAGCAATTTGTGGAGAGCGACAGGGGAAAGGACATTTTGACGGTTTTAATCGTAATTTTGGTCGGTTTGGCCTCATTTGAGCTGGGCAGATTGTCCAAAAGGGGTAATTCTTCGGGTATAAAGATCGAATATCCGGCAGGCCTAAATCAGGAGGCCAATGTCGTTTCAGCTCTAGAAAATGTGTCAGGTACCACCGCTCAAGCGAAGGTTACCAGCAAAAATTTTTTCGCTTCCAATAGAGGAACTAAATATTATTCCTTAGGGTGTTCGGGCGGTAAGACAATCAAGCAAGAAAATAGGGTCTACTTCGCCACCCGTGAAGCCGCCGAAGCGGCCGGTTACGAACTTTCAAGCTCGTGTAAATAAAGAGGGGAAAGTATCGTATCGTGTCGCACAATATATGTTGGTGGTATGCTATAACTCAAAGCCCTAAGGGTAAGCTACTTGGGCCGTAAGACATGCCCGAAAACGTACACAATGTCATTCCAAACGTACGAAATGGGACGCTTCAGATAATTATGCCAGATATTTCGGCCGGTACTGGCGACATAGTTGAAGTTCTTTTGCGTCTCCGGACTCTCTACGACTGATTGGACGCTGATATTAAAATAACTGACTACCAAGATAATAATAACTCCTAAGAGTAGCACCCCCAATATACTGATTCCCCTTTTTTTATTTTGGAAACTTTTAATAGGATTCATTTTCCTTTAATTTCAGAGCAAGCTAATAAAAAAGTCCTTGAGCCAGCGGAAAAATATCTGGAGCCAGGCGTTCATGTCTGAAAACGAAACACCAAAGTATTTCATCAGAAAGATTAATACAACAATCAAGATTATCAGCCGAAGAAATCCACCTTGTTTATTTTTTATATTAATCATAGCTTTATTTTACCACAAAATATATGGCCAAGGCAATTTATTTGAACATTGACGATACGGTCGGAGGTAAATAAAACAAAGGGTCAAGATAGGCGTTGATTGGCGATATTGGCTGAGTAAGCACGCTGCCGATACATGTTTTGCTCGGTACGCTTTGTATATCAACGGCATCACGAGCGTAAACCGACACATGCAGATGCGGCGCTGTAGAATATCCGGTATTGCCACTATAACCGACGATTTCGCCTTTTGTCACCTTCTCTCCTTTGTGTACTTTAATAAGCGACAAATGACCGTAGGTGCTCGCCAGACCGTTGCTGTACTTGATAAAGATGAAACGTCCAAAAGAAACTCCTTTGCCTTTATAAGTACACTGTAAATCCGTATCCCCTGTTCCAGCCACTATTCCATCAGCCATGGCTTTTACGGGCGTACCGACGGCCGCGCGAAAGTCCACGCCGTTGTGGCCATTTGCAAGAGTTCTATGAGGTCCGGTTTTCGCTCCAAATTCTTGGGTAATAAGAATACTGTCCAATGGCCAGCTCAAGACCCCGCCCCCGGGAAGCGACGACGGATCTAAGATATATTTCAACTGCGATTCATAATCACGCACTTCTTTTTCAAAAGCAACTTTTTTCGCCAGTTGATCTACTAAAAGTTTTTGATAGTTTGCCTCGCTATTCTTGGTTTCCGCCAGAAGTTTATTCTTCTCTTTTGTATTTTGTTCTACGATTTTTCTCTGGTCGGCCAGTTCTCCGCGTAGAGTCGTTAGCTCATTTTTTGCGGCAATGGTCTCGTCTCTGGTATCTTCCAGTTCGCCTTTGATTTGCCGAAGTTGGACGATGTTTTCTCTTATTTTTTCCCGAATCGTAGCCATGTTGTCTATGTCGTTCCAGATAAGAGTGAAGTCGTTTTCAGACAAAATCGTCTCTATTAAAGTGGTCTGTTCAAATTCATTTGTTCTCTTAATATCTAGCGCAATGGCTTCGGTTGCGTTATCTATAGAGCTTTCTTTGGTATTTATATCTCCGCTTAAACCCTGAATCTTAAAGTTGGTCTTGTCAATTTTATTTTGCGTAACAGAAATATCTGCATTCAACTTCTTCTTGGTGATATCCAGCTGCTGCAGAGAGCCGTTAAGAGAACTTTTTTGTTTAGCCAAATTGTCCAGTTGTCCCTGGTAGAGTTTTATTTCTTTCTCCAACTTTTCTATATCCGCACTTTTTTGGTCTATTTTATTCTGCAGTTCTTGAGCAGTTTGAGCATGAGAAAAAACTAGAGGCACTATAAAAAGAATGCTTACTAGAAAAAAACTAAACGACTTTTTGTAAGCGGGATATGGTTTCATTTTTACCTAGGATGGATGCGATTATGAATGGGTCCGGGGAATTGTCTCGGCCAGAGAGAGCATAGCGTACCGGATGAAGTAGCATCCCCCTATTTTCTAAATTATCCGCTATCAGCATTAAGGCGTTTTTTATATTTTCTGCCGTAAAATTATTTTCTTCCAAATCACTTAGGACCTTGATTGCTAACTCTAAATTATAAGAAATTTTATTTAGAGGGGTATTTTTATAAGCAAGTTTTTCTTTCACGATTTCAGGCGCCTTGAAAAAACAGTCCAACTCCCCTGCCCTGACTATTTCCCCTACATCGCTCCATTTTGAAATCCGTTCTATTATAACAGGAATGACCTTGGGATTCCGATAATCTTCCGGTAAATTTTCCAGAATATTTTTTTCAATTTCTTTTTTGGATAGCATCTTCATATGCTCTTTATTAATCCAATTTAATTTTTTTACATTGAAAACTCCGCCACTTTTTTGTATTTTTTCTAAACTAAATTCTTTTAATAATTCATCTAAAGTAAAAATTTCTTTATCGGTGCCAGGATTCCAACCGATCAGGGCTAGGAAATTCAGTAAGGCTTCTGGCAAATACCCCATCTCCTTATATTCCAAAGCAGACATAGCTCCATGTCTTTTTGAGAGCTTAGATTTATCTGGAGAAAGTATCAAGGGAATATGCGCATATTGAGGCCTCTGGCCCCCCAATGCTTCTAGAATTAAAATTTGTCTTGGCGTATTAGAAATATGATCTTGTCCCCGAATGACATGACTTACTTTCATTTCTATATCATCCACTACCACCGCCAGATGATAAAGAGGAGTATCAAAATCTTTGGCAATGACAAAATCCTTAAGATCAGTGGTATCAAATTCTATTTCTCCTAAAACTAAGTCGGTGAATTTTATTTTCTTATTAGGATTATTAAATCTTATAACTGTTCCCCTCTCCCCCTTTTCTTTTGGTTCTTCGGTGGAAACATAAGCTAGCTTTTTATCTATTAATTCTTTTAAATATTTTTTATAAATTTCAGTTCTTTCAGATTGCCTATAGAATTCTTTATACGGCATGTTCAGCCATCGAAAAGACTCAACAATATTGTTCTCAAACTCCTTTTGGGACCTTTCTTTGTCCGTATCCTCTATTCTTAGTATAAATTTCCCATTATTTTGCTTAGCATACAAATAATTATACAAGGCGGTCCTTACAGACCCTACATGAAAAAGCCCTGTCGGTGATGGAGGCATTCTGGTAATGACTTTTTTGTCCATATTTGTATGATAGCATAAAAATACAACCCCCTAAATCCCCCTTGCCGGGGGGACTTTATATTTAATAATTTATACATAGGAATGCCGTCGGAGCACGAAGCGCCGGCGGCAAAAAGGATAGACTTGGGAGCCTCTGTGGTGCTTTAGGTTTGACCCTAAGCAACTCATCGAGTTGTAAGGGTGGTCTCTCAAATACGAGTCCACATCCCCATACTAGATGCTTCAGTCTCTACCACCTTGCTTCTCACTACGACTCCCACATCGTTGAGTCGAGGCCCTTACGCCGGGGATCGAACCCGGAAAGAAATGGCAAGCCACTCCTTTAAACCATTTTAGTAAGTTCCCAAGTCTAAATTAATATTAACACATAATGAATAAAAATACAAGTGTGAGTCTCGTTTTATAGAAATTTGTATTTCCCCTTCCTTGATAAGGGAAGGGTTAATGAAATGATCAAGTGGTTTTTGTCTAGTAAATTTATATTTGTTTAATTTTTCGTCTTTTAAAATTTCATTCCAAAACTTTCTTTCAGTTTCAATTTCTTCTTTACGTAATTCTCTAGCGCGAGAAACTAATTTCTTATCGTAGGGAATATATGGAATGTTGTATTTTTGCATTTGACTCCTCCCTGATAAGGGAGGCAGGGTGGGTTGTATTTATTTTATCCTTCGTGGCTCAAAGCGGTATTCAGAATGGTCTCGGCGATTATCTTGGCCGCTTCTTTTTTACTAAAGGCCTTGGCATGTTGAGCCATCTGTTTAAATCTTGTTTTGTCGCCAATCATTTCATCAATCTCGGAAATTAAGATATTAGCCGTCATATTCGCCTCTTCAATCACATTACAAGCGCCGGCGTGAGCATAAGTGAAGGCGTTTTTCCTGGCGTGATCGGCATTGGACTCCTTGAATGGAACCAAGATGGAAGGTATGCCCCAGGAAGCTATTTCAAACAAAGTTGACCCGGCCCTGGAGATGATAATCGTAGCCGCCCCGGCCGCCATCTTCATGCCGAGGGGGCTCAAAAAAGCGACGGGAAAATATCTTGCCTTATTTTTATTTTCACCGAGCACAACCTCCGCTTCCCCCATAACTGTTTTGAAATTTAGTATTCCGGTCTGATGAATAATCTGGTAATTTTTTATCAGTCGTAGTAAGGCGTCCACCACCGCATTATTAATAAGTTCAGCGCCCTGAGAACCTCCTAAAACCAGGATGACCGGTAAGTCCGACTCAAACTTAAAATATCTTAACGCTTCCGGAGTTGCGGCCGCCTCTTCTATTTCGGCCCTTATTGGCTGTCCCGTCCAGGCGACATTCTTCTCTGGAAAATATTGCGCGGCTTCTTTGAAAGAAACAGCCACCCGATGAGCAAAGCGTCCCGCCCATTTATTTACTCGTCCGGGCACAGAGTCCGACTCGTGAATAATAACAGGTATCCGTAAAATACGAGCGGCAAAAATAGTCGGAAAGGACGCATACCCGCCTTTACCAAAAACCACGTCCGGATAAATCGAAAAAACTTTGAAAATAGCATTTAGGATACCGGAGGCCATTTTGAAAATATTAATGAAATTTTGAAATAAACTTTTTAGGGAAAAATAAGTGCGCATTTTACCGGCATTTATTTCTTCGTAGAAAAGACCGTGCTCATATAGCATTTCTTTGTCGTAAGGACCGTCAGAAAAAAAATAGAGCTTGGCGCCTACTATATTTTCCCTATCAATTATTTGATTCACCTTTTGGACAACGGCAATGATTGGATAAAAATGTCCGCCTGTTCCTCCGCCTGTAAAAACTATTTTCATCCCGTTAGAAGCAGGTCGCGGTCACAAAGTGCTCGCGATGCTTGATTATTTTAGTAAATTTTATACTTGTAATAAACATAATTTTAATGAAACTGCGACCGCGGCTTCTAACGGGACTGAAATTTTGATATCTGCAAGACAATGCCTATGGCGATAAGGTAAATCATAAGCGAAGTACCTCCATGACTCATAAAGACGAGCGGCACTCCGGTTAAAGGGAAAACCCCGGTAACCGAGCCAATATGCATAAACGACTGTACGGTAATAAGTATAACAATTCCGGAGACCAAAAGTCCACTGAAATAGTCCGGACTTCTGTTCGCAATACGCATACCCCGCAGGGCGAAAAGAGAATAGAGAAATATGGTTGCGCATACTCCGACAAAGCCAAATTCTTCTCCCAAAACCGCGAAGATAGAGTCCCCTTGCGGCTCCGGTAAGTAGCTGAATTTTTGAATACTTTGGCCGAATCCCCTGCCGAATATCCCACCCGAGCCGAGGGCGATGGTGGATTGCTGAATTTGATAAGAAGATCCTCTCGGGTCCGCCCCCGGATCAATAAAGGTCTTTATCCGCTCCTGTAAATATGGTGTAAAAAATATAAGGGCGGCGAAAAGAAGCCCCGCCCCTACCGTAAGGTAAGTAATATATTTCATCGGTACTCCGGAAATAAAAAGCATGCAAAAACCGGTAACCGTAATTAAAATAAAGCTCTTGGTGTCGGGTTGTTTCAGTAGAATTCCCGCGATGATTCCGAGCATAATAATGAGTGGCAGAGTGCCAAATTTGAAATCGTGAATTCTGTTTTTCGCCCAAGACAACCAGGCCGCAAAATAAATTACAAAACCGAACTTTAAGAATTCTACCGGTTGAAAAGAAATCCCAAATAGATTTACCCATCTTTGCGCTCCACCATGACTCCAGCCCAAAGAAGGAATGAAGACGCTCGCGGTTAAAAGGATAGCTCCTAAAAAAATAAAAAAGGAAAGTTTACGCCAAATTTTATAATCAATCTTGGAAGTTAAATACATACCGACCAGTCCCAGACCAAGCCCCAAGACCAGCTGATTGAAAAGCACGGAGCGAAAAGTGGCTGCATTTTTAGCTAAAATTCCCAAAGAAGCGGAGACAAACATGGCGACACCCGCGGAAATTAAGAGAATGACAATTATTAAAAAAAATTTATCAACTTTCTTTCCTTTCATCTGCTCATAACTGCTAAAATTATGCCTATAATGGCAAACATCACGGATAAAATCCAGAAACGCATGGTCACTTTATAAGACGGCCAGCCAATTGCTTCGAAGTGGTGATGCAAGGGCGCCAACTTGAATAAACGCTTCCCTCCCCGCCAGCGCTTGGACAGGGTCTGTAAAATAACCGAACCCGAGGTAAGCACCAGAGGCATCGCCACAACAGGTAAAACCAGGGTCGAGTCGGTCAGGAAGGCAACAGTGGCGAGCGTGATGGTTAGCCCCATGATGCCCGTCTCCCCCATATAGAATCTGGCCGGAGGAATATTAAACCACAGAAATGCCAATGTCGCTCCAGAAATAACTCCACAAAGGGCGGCAATGTCTATTTGGTTGTAAGAATAGGCGATGACCGCATAGGCGGCAAAAATAGAAGCAAATACCCCGCCAGAGAGCCCGTCCAAGCCGTCAATCACTCCACCGGAAAAAACAGCCAAAGCCACCAACATGAAAAAAGGCACAATCAGGGCGCCTAGATATATTTCTCCGCCGAAAGGGATATGAACCGAAGTCATGTCTAATTTATAGAAAAACCAGCTACCGATTAAAAGTGAAATGAATGCTACCAGAAAGACCTTCCATTTCCGCCAGGAGCTGTAATCGCGAGCAAAACGTCCGTGACCGTAAATTTGAATTAGGTCATCCCACAGACCTATAAGCGAGCCGATCAAAAGAGTGAAAAATGGTATCAGAGTTTGATTGCGGCTTAAAAAATTCATTTTTTCATTACTCTCTGAAGGAAGAAAAATTGAAACCAGATAAAAAAGTAGAGTGGTCAGGAGCACTGAGGCCCAGATGATGATTCCCCCCACCCTCGGCGTGTTCAGTTCCTCATTATCATTGTGAATCCTATGGAAATCCTCCGCTGCAACATGGCCATTCCTTCCATACTTTTTCCACATTTTGTATTTATAGAAGAAATGGGTCACAATCGGGGTAATAAGTAGGCCCAAAAAAAAGGCCAAGGCCGTCGGGATAGAAATTTTAAGCAAATTAACCAGCATCCACGAATTATACCACCCCCTTCCCCTCCTTACCAAGGTGGGGAGGGTTCTCTAGGCCCTAGCAACTAGAACCTAGCACCTAATTTAGTACACCTCCGCCTGATAGCACTTCTCGCAATAAACTATCTCCGGCCGCTCGGGGGCGTAGGAGGTCTCGAACTCCACTTGGCACCTTGCCCCGCCCTGGCGTGGGTTCCCTTCCCCGTGGAAGTGATTCCCTTTATCGCACATACAGGACCTGTGCCAAAGTTTAAATGGATTCCTACGTTTTAATCTTGCTTCATGTCGACAATAAAAGCATCTACGTGGAATCGGGATTTTCATTTTCTTGTAAAAAATCAATTCATTTTGAATAATTTTGTAATTTCTTTTACAATCAATACAAACCAGCACTTCATTCAATATTGAATCCTCTACTTCATCTATTCCATCGGGAATATTTTCCGGTAAGAGTGTTTCTTTTCCGGTTGTTTTTTGTGTGTTGTCTTGCCAATTATATCCTTCTTGTTTAGCTTGTTTCTCAGTAAGAGACCATTGTTCCGTCGCACAGGATTCATTGTATCCAAAATAAGAAAGTTCTATCGGGAAATATTCCCCGTATTTATATACCCTTCCTTTTTTATCAATGTACGGTACATCGTCCATATGCTTGATAATTTTGGGAATTAATTCTTTATATTCATCTTTCGTGTATTGCTTATTAAAAATACAATAATTTGCATTACGAAGTCCCACACACCCAAAACAATGCTTGCAATTATGACAGTGATGATTGTATCGAATATCCTGACTTTTAACGGAAAAAAGTGAGAAAAGATTAAGTTGAGAGTGGTCACCAACTACGCATTCATAACTTTCGGACACTCCCCCAGAAAGCGTAAGGTCATACGAGTCTTTATCGGGACCTGAACTATCTCCTGCAAAATCGCAATATCTGCAATTCTCTGAATTTTTTACTACAAAACAATTTTTTAAATTCTTAGACATTGAAATAATGTCACCAGAACAATTTAAACTTTGAAATATTTGAACATATCGTCTTGGATAATTTAGAATAAAGTCATCGTATTCTTTTTGTGCTTTCTCTACACCAGAAAACGTATCAAGCTCATAGTCGCTTAAAATTTTCTCGTATTCTTCTTTCGAGTATTGCTTATTTTTAAAGTTATATTTTTTACCTCGAAGTCCAAAACACATAAAGCAATTATGGCAATCTCGGCAGTCATAAAGAAACTGAGAATCAATACAAGCTAAACAGATTTGCGAATATTTTAGTCGATATGATTTACTACAAAGTATACATTCATATATCCAATTACTCTCGGAACGTATAATCATACAATCCATTATGTCTTTTCCTACAAGTATAAAATAACTATACATAACATTCTCTACATGCCAGCCAGAAAAACACATATAACAATTCTTAGAAAACCACCAGTCGTGGGTGTATTCGCAATTTACACTTGCTATGCCGTCATCATTAACTACTGCCATATGCGGGACGCGGTGCATCAATTCATTGAATTGGGTGAAAAATGGTCTTGAAAAGTCGTAATCCACCCCGTAGCTTTTTAGGTCCCATTTGTCGCTCCACCAGCACTTGTTGCAGTAAACTATAATTCCAGAATCTGGTGAGTAAATAGAAATAACTCCTTTGCCGCAAAGTTCGCATTTGCGGTTGTAAAGAGACATATTATTCCTCCACGCCCAGCGTCTCTGCCGCCTGCAATCCGGGCAAAACGTCGGTGGCGGAACTTTTATTTTCTCATAAAATCCAAAATCGTCCGACTCAATGGTGAAATCTTTCTTACAATTTTGACAATTTTTTGTTTCGCTCTTCATTTTTATTTATGTTATCACTTTTTGACGGCCGTCAGAGTTGATAATACGTTAATACACCTCCGCCTGGTAACACTTCTCACAGTAAACTATCTCCGGCCGATCGGGGGCGTAGGAGGTCTCGAACTCCACTTGGCACCTTGCCCCGCCCTGGCGTGGGTTCCCTTCCCCGTGGAAATGTCTTGCTGTCGTAGATGGTGAGCCAGTCGAACCGCACATGCACTGCCTGTGCCAGAGCTTGCGTGGATTGCGTAATGCGAATCTATCTTGCCTGCGGCATGGAAAACATTTTTCTGGAATAGGTAAATTTAAAATTTTATACAAAGAAAGTTCTAGTGAAGTGGTTCTAAAAGCAGTAGTACATAAAGGATACTTTTCTTTCTGTTCAGGAGAATTTTGGGAAGAGCACGGTATTACATCTTCAGTAATTTTATAATCGCGAGCTGGTCGATCATACCAAGTATAGCCGGCCTTAAGAGCTTCCTCTTTCGTCAAAGGAAAATAATCCTGTGCCATGGATTCATTATAAGCAAAAGGTGATACTTTGGCCGGAAAATATTCACCCCATTCCTCTGTCTTCCTCATATGTTTAATTATTTTTTCTTTCAGTTTTAAATATTCTTCCTTGGTGTATTGTTTGTTGAATATGCAGTATTGATTTTTTTTAAGGCCGAAACAGCCTAAACAATCCTGCACACCAAAACACATATCGCAGTAATACGAGTCAGTAATAGTGCTATGACAACTTCGAGCTACAATAGTTCGAATTGGAGCCGCCACACCTTGAATTTCATACGACAACTCACCAATAATTATCTCTGTACAATCTAAACAGTCAGCTGTCTTAAACCATGCATCCTGCATATATGCGGTATTTTTATGATCTCGGCAATTAAAAACTGCACGCGCTTGCTCTACATTTTCAACGTAGTCACCGGAAAAATTTTGAGCCTGAAAACCATGGTAATATTTAAATGGTAAGTTATTTCTTAATTTTCTTGATTTGTTTACTGTTTCTTGGATGGATTTCGCATTGAAAGAAAAATCTTTCATCCTTTGCGCATATTCTTCCTTTGTCAGTTGTTCATTAAACCAACAATTCTTCTTGCTTCTCAAACCAACGCAACCAAAACAATCTGTGCATCCTCTACAATCATTACTAAAATACACATCCATACAGTTCGCAGAATCTTGCGACCAAGCACAACGCGAACAATTAGTCATATTCACACATTCGTAGCAAAATTCACATTTATTTATCATATAACAATCAGAGCAGAAAAAACTATAATCATACCAGCTGCCATACATGCATTTTTCATTATTTCCACTTGTAACAAGCATATAGCAATCTTTATTATCTTCAGCTTGGTTCGTATATTCGCTGTTTACGCTATTGGAATTAACCATTGCTAAATGAGGGCAAGCACGTCTAAGCTCTTCGTACTGCTCGAAAAATTGCCGAGTGAAATCAAAGTCACGCCCGTAATTCCTGGCTTCTAGTGCATCGGATTTCCAATATTCCTGCTCATATACTGGAAATGGTGCGTCTGGTCGATAAATGGAAATTATATCTTTTCCGGTAGCATCACACTTCCTTTTATAAAAATTGTACTCGTTTCTGTCTAACAAACGCCTAACATATCGGCACTGAGGACAAAACGTCGGCGGGAGAACTTTTATCTTTTCATAAAATCCAAAATCGTCTGGTTCAATGGTGAAATGACCCTTACAGTTTTGACAATTTTTTGTTTCACTCTTCATTTTTATTTATGTTATCACTTTTTGACGGCCGTCAGAGTTGATAATACGTTAATACACCTCTGCTTGGTAGCATTTCTCACAGTACACTATCTCCGGCCGCTCGGGCGCGTAACTGGTCTCGAATTCCACTTCGCACGTAGCTCCTCCGTGGAAATGTTTTGCTGTCGTAGATGGTGAGCCAGTCGAACCGCACATGCAATTACGATGCCAGAGCTTCATTGGATTTCTCTTTTTTAACCTTTGAAAATGGCGACAATTGGGACAAAGACGTGGAAGCGGGAAATTCAATTTTTTATAGAATTGCAATTCGGGATCGATAATCTTAAAGGCCTCTGTGCATTGTTCACTGCATTTACCCTGGTGTAAACATTCTATCGCTTTACCGATGATACTTTCGTCAACATCTTTTATGTGATCGGGCAAACTCTCTGCCTTGATATCTATCTCATAATTTCTTTCTACTTTTTCTTTTGTCTTAAAACCATAATCCTTCACTCTATCTTCAGGAAGCGGGTAATATTCTTGCAAAATGGTTTCATTGTAAGCAAATGGTGAAAGTTCTATTGGAAAAAATTCACCGTATTTATATACCCTACCCTGTGAGTCAGTGTACGGCATGTCATTCATGTGTTTTATGATTTTTGGTAAAAGTTTTTGGTATTCGGCTTTCGTATATTTTTTATTTAAAATCGCATAATCGTGGTCTCGAACTCCCACACAACCAAATAAAAATTTGGCGCCATAGCACATATAGGTATAGTGCGTCTCAAGGCAACCGTGATTAAGCACTGAAAAAAGCTGTCTAGATCCATCCGCTCCCGTATCAACACCCTCATATAAAAATTCTGTTCGAAGACCGACTCCGTAGCCATCATAGCTTTCTTTAATTCCGTATCCGCCATGATAAAGGTACTTGGAATTTTCAACTCCTTCAAAAATATCAAATATCATTTTGCTGTTTTTCGCATATAAAATGTTGTCCCCGGTGGTATTAAGCGATTTATAAATAAACGCGTAACGCCTAAACTGTTTTTTAAGAAAATTTTTGTATTCTTCCCTAAAATCAGTTAAGGATTTATAACTGCCAAAATTATATTCACTGAGTTTTTTGTTATATTCCTCTTTTGAATACTTTTTATTAAAAATGTGATAACTTTTATGACGAAGATTCACGCAACCCAGGCAGTTTTGCAAACCAAGACAAGAGGTTAAAAACATGGAGTCCATGCATTCATCGCTATCATAGCTAAAATGAGTTCGATAAATACTGCCATCTAAAACATCTTCGTAACATTGTTCTGATTTCAAAACTTTATACAAATCCATGGAATCTTTAACATGCATTGCTCCAGTGGAATAAGAAACATTTTCGTCGAACATGGATGCGTAGATCAAAAAACAATTTCGGCAATCCAAGCTGTGATTTGCATAATCGCTATTGACCATATTCGTATTTCCCAGATTAGCTAAAGGCGCACGCTTCAATAATTTTTTAAATTGTTCAAAGAATGGACGCGAGAAATCATAATCCATACCGTAGTCGAAAGGATCCCACTTATCACTCCACCAAATATCACGGTCATAGACAGTGAGTTTGGTTTCTCGATCAAATATTGAAATTATTTTCTTCCCAGAAAAGGCGCAAATATTGTGGTAAAGCGATCGCTCGTTGCGCCAAATTAATCTGCGCATAGCTCGACATTCCGGACACCAAGTCGGCGGAGGAACCTTTATTTTTTCATAAAACCCAAAATCATCGGGTTCAATAGTGAATTTGCCTTTACAATTCTGACAAACTTTTGTTTCAGGCGACATTTAAGTACTATACAACACATTCACTAGTTTTTCCATGTCGGTAAAACGTCCCTCGAAGGTAGAGCCCAAGACAGTGACGGCTATCTTCTCTCCCCTACTATTCTTGAAAATCACAGTCAGGTTGCCTCCCGCCACTTCAGTAAAACCGGTTTTAGAAAATAAAAGATTGGGAATTTTATTTATTATTACGTTAGTGTTTTTAATATTATGGACGAATCCGGACTCGGATGTTAGGTTTATCTCCGGTGTCCTGGTTGCGTAAAAAATTTCAGGATACGCGCGAATGGCATACATAGCCATAACATTTACATCTTCTGCCGAGGCCAATGCCCCTGCAGTATTCAAGTCAATATCAAGCCCGGTAAAATTTACAAAGAGAGTATTTTCTGCGCCTATTTTACGCGCTTTACTATTCATGTTTTCTAAAAAGTCAGCACTCGAGGCCAGAGTGTAAGCCCCGTCGTTCGCCGAAACCAATAAAGTAAGAATGGCTAAATCCTCTATTTTCCATTTTTCATTCGCCAAAAGCCCAAAATCGCCGACCTCTCTTATGGCGTCTAACGTTATAGATCTAACCTCGCCCTCGTTGTGATTATTCAAGGCCAGAACCACCGTCATTATTTTAGCCAAAGATGCGATGGGCATCATCACTTTATCGTTCCTACCGTAAATTTTTTTATTTTGACTTAGGTTGTAGGCAGATACGGCCTTAGCAAAAAGAGAAATATTATCTAAAGTAATTTTTATTTTTTCTACTTGCTCCCTCTTTGTCCTCTCTCCCTCACTTAATTTGAAGTTTCCGATCGAAAACAAAATCGCCACCAGGGTTAAAATTAAAAGTATAAAAACGAGTAAATTACTTCTAATTTGTTCCGGCGTCATTTGATTCAGCAGAGTCATGCTGGGCGTTCTTAAGATCTGTTGCTAAATTCTCCGCTGCGACTTGGATGGAATTACTAACCTCAGCATACTCCGGTAATTCCTCTACGGACTTTAAGCCCATATAAGATATTAATTCGAAACTTGGTTTGTATATAAAACGTCTGTTATCTTTAGGGTCTAGAATTCTTTCCACCAATCCACGGACAGAAAGCGCTCGAAGGGTAAAGCTTGAATTCACTCCCCGGATGTAATCAATCTCTGATCTACTCGCGCCGTTTCTATAAAGCACAATGGAGAGCGTCTCGAGTGAGGCCTTGGAAAGTTCTTTGTTCAGTTCTTCTTTCTGTAAATTCTCAATCAACCCCGAGAATTCTGGCGCCGTGCCGAGCGTTATTTCCCCGCCTGCATCGCTGGGCGAAGCATTGCGGGCAGGATTTTCTTTTTCCAAAAGCACTATTCCTCTACTCTTTAGGTTCTCTTTTAATTTTTCCAGTGAATTATTTATTTCGGTTTGACCTGCCTTCAAAATCTCCGCTAGTTTCCTGCGGGAAATTGGCTCTCCTTTCCAAAACAATATTGCCTCAATTTTTGATTCTAAATCATTCATTGTGGATTTTCTCTCCCGACGCTTTCGGTCGGGATCCCGACTCCTTCTGGGCGTCGGGATATAATAATGTCTCCCTCTTTTTCATTTTGCGTAGCGTTCAATATCCCCTGCCGAACAAGCTCCAGCATGGCTAGAAAAGAAACTATCACCACTACTTTTTCTTCCCGATTCTTCGGTTGGCCGCTCCAGTCGCGAAAATTTATTTTTAGGGCTTCTTTTATCCTGTCTGTCAGTTTGCTAATCATTTCTTCTATGCTTACGACCTTTTCTACAGGAACTTCCTGTAAAGATGCCTTCTTCGGCATTCTGCCCAATACTTCTCCGGCAAAAGTCATCATGGACTCTTTGGTAATCTGGTCGTCCGGCAAAAAAACCAAGATACTATTTTTTCTTTCCTGTGACGCAAAAATTATTTTTTTGCCAAATTTGTTTTTTATTTCAACCCCAAGCTTGGTAAAAAGCTCGTAGAGGCGAAGCCGCTCTTCTAAGCTTTTGATGTCCCCTTCTTCTTCGGGGGTTAGGTTTAAGTCAGGTAAAAGGGATTTTGATTTTATTAAAATAAGCGTGGCCGCCACCACAATAAAGCTGGCTACTGCGGCGTTGCTTGAGCCCTGAAGTTGATTTACGTATTTTAGATAATCCTCCGTCACCTGCGCGAGCGAAAGGTCGTTAATGAAAAGTTTTCGTTTTTCTATCAGGTCTAGGAGTACTCCGAGCGGCCCTTCAAATACACTTGTTTTTATTCTATAAGTTTTTTCTGAACTTTCTGTTTCCACCGTTATATGCTAACATTTCCCTATGAAAAAAGAAAATGTCCGGCTGGAGAAATTCATTGTCCCAGAAAGGTATGACATACAGCTTAAGCCCGATCTTAAAAATTTTACTTTTGAAGGAGTGGAAACAATCCTGCTTACCGTCTCTAGAAAAACCCGCGCTATCACTCTCCACTCTAAAGATCTGGAGATAGAAACAGCAGCCGTATTGATTGGAAGAGATAAAGTATTTTCTAAGATTTCTTATAACGAAAAAAGGGAAACAGCTACTTTTAATTTTTCAAAACTCATCCCTAAAGGAAAACTAAAACTCATTATCGTGTTTACAGGAGTGTTGAATGATAAAATGCGTGGATTTTACCGCAGCCAGTATAATGTAGGGCAAAAAGAATATCACATGGCTACGACCCAATTTGAGGCCACTGATGCCCGTAGGGCCTTCCCTTGTTTTGACGAACCGGCGCACAAATCCGTATTCCATGTTTCTTTAATTGTAGAGAAAGGCAAGACAGCAATTTCCAACACTTTGCCTGTTTCGGTTCTGGAACACGAGGCGGGATATGAAATTATAAAATTCTCGCCTACGCCTAAAATGTCCACTTATCTTTTGGCATTTATCGTGGGTGATTTCGAATATATTGAAAAGAAATCTAATGGGGGTGTGATCGTGCGTGTTTACACAACTCCCGGAAAAAAACATCAGGCGAATTTCGCTCTGTCTTGCGCAGTGAAAACACTAGAATTTTATGAAAAGTATTTTGACATTCCGTATCCGCTTGAAACACTGGATATGATAGCCATTCCGGACTTCACTTCCGGCGCAATGGAAAACTGGGGCGCCATTACTTACCGCGAGAGTGCCCTACTGGTAGATCCCCTCCATTCTTCCATCCACAACAAGCAGTGGGTAGCGCTTGTCATCGCGCACGAAATCGCCCACCAATGGTTCGGTAATCTAGTAACCATGGAGTGGTGGACACACCTGTGGTTAAACGAGGGTTTCGCTTCATATATAGAATATCTGGCGATAGATAAACTTTTTCCAAAATGGGACATCTGGACGCAATTTTCCAACAACGAACAGGGCTCCGGGCTCCGGCTGGACTCGCTTCTAAATACTCACCCTATTGAAATACCGGTGCATCATCCGAGCGAGATAGGAGAAATATTTGATGAAGTGTCATATTCCAAGGGCGCCTCAATCATCCGCATGCTGGCTGGATACTTGGGTGAAAGGGACTTCCGCGACGGCCTGCGATATTATTTGAAAAAGCATAGTTATAAAAATACGGAGACAGTTCACCTCTGGCAAGCATTTGAAAAGGTCTCGAAGAAAAAAGTCGAGCAGATGATGCGGACTTGGACGAGCCGACCCGGCTATCCAGTGCTGGAAGCCAAACTCCTAAATAATAAATTATTCTTGTCTCAAAGCAGATTTTTTGCAAGCCCTGCATCTAAACAAAAAGCCAAAGATAAAACAATCTGGCAAATACCAGTATCAATAGAAGACAAAAAGGGTCCTTGGGCAAAAATAAATATTGGTGAGACAGGATTCTTCAGAACGGCTTATTCAAAGGAACTACTGGAGAAACTATACGCCCCAGTCAAAGGGAAAATTTTAGAAGCTAGCGACCGGCTCGGTATTGTGCGGGATTTGTTTGCTCTATCAGAGGCAGGCACCATCCCCACGACCGATGCTTTGGACTTTTTATCTGCTTATAAAAGTGAGGACAATTATATGGTTTGGGTAGAAATTGCCACTGGCCTAAGTAAAATTGAACAACTTGTAACCAAAACACCGATGGAAGAAGATTTTAAAAAATTCATGCATGACTTGTTTTCGCCGCTGGCTCTGCGTTTTGGCTGGAATAAAAAGAAAAAGGAATTGCATAGCGCCACACTTCTGCGACCACTTGTACTTTCCCGGGCCGGACTTGCCGGAAATAAAAAAATAATAAAAGAGGCAAAAGAGAAATTCGCACTCTTGCAAAGGGGCGGCTCCGTCTCCCCTGATGTACGTTCTAGTGTCTATACAATCCTCGCGCGACACGGCGGAACGAAAGAATACAAAATTTTAATAAAAAAATATAAAAAAGAAACACTGCACGAAGAAAAAAATCGCATTGGCAACGCCTTGGGATTTTTTCCAAATCCTAAAATTCTTGCATTTGTCTGTAAATTCTCTCTAAGCAAGGACGTACGCATGCAGGACACCATTGGCATCATCTCCTCCGTGGGAACAAATCCTGCCGGCCGGGATGTCTGGTGGAATTTCGTGAAAAAGAATTGGAAATTGCTCGTCTCTCGCTACGGCGACGGCGGGCATACTCTGGCGCGACTAGTAAAAGCAATAAGCGGAAGCCCGGAGGCAAAACATTTGTTTTCCTTTAAAAAGTTTTTCAAAACGCGCGACGCCCCCGGCGCCAAGCGTTCTATAGAACAAGTCCTGGAGCGCCTCGAAGGCAACATCTTGTGGCTAAAACGTGACAAAAAACTTATCCACACCTTCCTGTCTACTTTACTTGACTAAAGTTGTGAATTCTAGCATATGCTAAAATTCACGACACTAAAACTCATGAGTTAACTACTGAGTTATCCACACCCCCTTGTTACTTTAGTTGACTAAAGTACTTTAGTTTGCTAAAGTAGGGGTACCTGTCCCGTACTAAATTTTTGATTACGGGACATAACAATAAACATTATTAGTTAAAATTTTAGTACTGGGATGAGTAAAGGGATGAATAAAAACACAACGATAAAAACAGTTCGGCTGATTCAGGAAATTGGCCCTAAAATGGACTGGAATACCAGAGAAACCAAGCAACTAATTGCTGGGATTTTAGAGCTTAAAAACAGCGATGAGGCGAAACGGTTTTTGCGTGACCTTATGACTCCGCAAGAAATAAAAGAATTCGCCAATCGCCTGGAGGCTGCTTCCCTGCTCTCATCCCTAACGCAATACAATTTCATTACGAAAAGAACTGGCTTGTCCTCTGCCACGATTGCTCGCATTGCCAAATGGCTCAACGGCAGCTTGGGCGGCTACCGCTTAATTCTTAATCGTTTAAATCACCATCACAACCATTCCAAACTTAGGAAAGGGTTGTCTTTGAGCTCGTAAAATATTTTTGTTTGAAGTTAACCCCTCCCTAGGTTTTACCTAGGGAGGGGTTTTGCGTTGTGGCGCAAAACTTAGTCAACTTTGTTCTTTGAGAGGGAGAGGCAGATGTCAAGAAAACTGCAAATCGGAGTGATGGGAAGCGCGGCAGATCTGAACTACTCGGAAACCGTAGCCATCTTGGCCGAAGAAGTCGGTCGCGAGTTGGCCCTTCAAAACTGCACCGTCGTTTTTGGGGCCGAGAAAGATTACGATTCGCTCTCGACGGCCGCTGGTCGCGGCGCGCGTAGCGCCGGAGGTCTCACAATCGGCATCACATACGGCAAGGGTCTGGTGGTTTTTGACGAAGCCGATGTGGTGGTGACGTGCGGCGCAGAGCGCGGCGGTCCGCGCGAGTCCGTTCTGGTTCTTTCCTGTGATGCGATCATCTGCATCTCCGGAGATAGCGGAACGCTCACCGAGATGTTGGTCGCCTACCAATCCAACATTCCCATCATCGCCTTGACCGGCACGGGCGGATGGAGTGATAAGATAGCCGGACAGTTCTTCGACGCTCGCAAACGGCAACACAATATAAGCCCAAAAATGCTTGACTTTTGACTTGAAACATGCTATACTACAAGGATATAGCGTTCTTTGAATATTTTAGGTTTTTTGGAGCCAGGCAATTAGGTTGCCTTAAAAAAGTTGCTTAATCGTCTGGTTCAGTCGGCCACGACCCCGAAAGAAGCCGTAGCTTTGGCTTTGAAAGCAGTGGAAAGGAAATGAAGCCAATTGACATCGTCGTCCCGGACGGCTCGATGCAAGAAGTCGTCATGGGTCTGTTCGCGAAAGCGGGCATGCCCATCACCATCGAGAAGAAGCGCACCAAGGAAGGCAAAGTCGGCGTTCCTTGGATCAAACGGGTCGCCTTTCAGCGACCGCAGGAAATTCCGCACTATCTTCACAGGGGGCACTTTGACATCGCAATCTGTGGAGAGGACTGGCTCGCAAATTGGGGCTACAAATTCCCCATCTTACTAAAGCTGCCCATCGGTCGCAGCGGAAACAAGCTAGTCAAAGTCGTCTTGGCGGTAAGTCAGACCAGTGGCATCAGCCGGGTCGAAGACCTGCCTCTAGGCGCAGAGGTGGCCACCGAGTACGTCCAGCTTGTCGAGAAGTTCTTCAAAGAGCGGGGTCGTACAGACATCCGTGTCCTGCCGTCATTTGGCAACACGGAACACAAGATCGCTTTCGGTGCGACGGCGATCGTCGACGTAAGCGAAAGTGGAGACTCTATCGGAGAGAACCAACTTGAAGCCATCGACATGGTCATGGAATCTCACACCGTGATCGTGGCGAACGAGGATTCACTGGCGGAGAAGGAGAAGCGACCGTACATCGACTGCTTCGTGCGACTCATTCGCGGCGCGTACCAGGCCTCGCAATATGTGATGGTTATTGCGAACGTCCCAACGAACGCAGTGGAAGAAGCTAGCCGAATCTTGGGAGGATTGAAGGGGGCATCTCGTTCCCCTCTTGCCGTTCCGGATTGGTTCGCGCTTCAGTCCATCGTCCGACGCGAAGACGAACAGACGGTGATTTTCAAACTCCTGCAAATCGGAGTCACTGACATCATCGTGAACCGCGACATCCCGCTCATCATGACTTAAGATAACGCTTGCTATCTACAGGCCGAGAGTCCTGATCAACTCTCATAAAGCCAGCAACACTCTGAAAGGAAAATGTTCGCTGGCTTTTTATTTTCTAAATACTTCATTTCTTGCTACTTTAGTTGACTAAAGTAATTTAGTTTAATAAAGTAAATATAATGTGTTGTTATTTTGTGCATATGCATAAATTAACAACATAATTTTATTTCCGTTTTTCAAAAACTTAATTGTGCGCATCCACTTTTGCCGCGACGATGAAGTCATTCTCGG
>MFUG01000003.1:22264-58688 GCA_001785615.1 Candidatus Nomurabacteria bacterium RIFCSPHIGHO2_02_FULL_42_19
CTTCGCACGGCACGCATTTTTTCTTAAGTAAATCATTCATAAAATTATTCTAAATTAAGGGTATGCTTCATTTTATCACGTTTGGTCAAAAGATATTGTTTGTTATACTTATTTGATTTTATTTGGATAGGGATATTTTCCAAAATTTCTATGCCGTAGTTGGTTAGGCCTTTTTGTTTGGCGGGATTATTGGTCAAAAGCCGTATTTTGGAAATCCCCAAATTTTCTAAAATTTCCGCCCCGACTTTGTAATCCCGCTCGTCCATTTTGAACCCAAGTTCTAAATTGGCCTCTACTGTATCACTTCCATTTTCCTGTAATTTGTACGCTTTCAGCTTATTAACGAGGCCGATACCACGCCCTTCTTGGTTTAGATATACCAGCACGCCTTTACCTTCTTTTTCAATCACCCCCATCGCTTCGGCCAATTGGGGCCCGCAATCGCACCGAAGGGACCCAAAAATATCTCCGGTCATACAAGAAGAATGTAAGCGCGTCAAGATGGTTTCACCTTTTTTCCATTTTCCTTTTACTAAAGCCAGGTGTTTTTCGCCAGTGTCCATAACGCTATAAGCATATAAAATAAAATCGCCGTATTTGGTCGGCAATTTGACTGCCACTTCTCTATTGATCAATTTTTTATTATTCATTTAATAAACTAAGCTCAAGCGCCGCGAGGGCCGCTTCGCCCCCGATATGTGTTCTCTCCCGGGCCTGTTTGATATTATTTACCGTCAACACCCCGAAACCGACGGGGATATTGTCTTCAATCATCACTTTTAGAATTCCCTCTTGCGCCATTTTACAAACATAGTCAAAATGCGGAGTATCTCCACGAATGACACAACCAAGCGCGATTAAAAAATCATACCCGCCCGAACGACCGCCTGGTCGGGCAGGTTTTTTTGACTGGGCGAGCTTGTGCAGAGCAAAAGGAATTTCCATCGAGCCGGCAATTGAAACCACTTTTATATTTTGTTCAGCCACTTTGTTTTTTTTCAACATTACCAAAGCGGACTCCAAAAGCCCATCGGTGATTTCCTTGTTCCACCTGGCAGTCACAATGCCTACCTTTGCTTTACTTCCGTTAAAATATTCGTACTTTTTATCTTTTATTTGCATATTTAGCTAGAATATCAAATTCTAAATTTACCATATTCCCTTTTTTCTTGTATTTTAAATTGGTATGCGCCAAGGTATACGGAATAATTTTTACCAAAAAAGAATTGGGTAAAACTTTTGCCACGGTCAAACTTATGCCTTCCATGGCAACTGATCCCTTATAAACCAGAAATTTCATTAATTTTTTATGGGGCACTTTGATTTGAAATACTGTTGAATTCCCCTCTTTTCTTACTCTAATAATTTCCCCTTTTTGATCAATATGCCCGAGCACTATATGCCCGTCTAATTTATCGCCTAAACGCATCGCTTGCTCAATATTTACTGTATCACTTTTCTTTAAAAAACCTAAATTGGAAAGTTTTAAGCTTTCCGGCATATATTCAAAAGAAATGCTCTTGCCAACCCCGCCCTTGGACGGGGCAAGTTTTTTAACCGTAGAACAAACGCCATTTACGGTAATACTTTCTCCTAATCTTACTTTTCCTAAATTATTAAAAATTTCAACCGAAAAATTGCCGTTTTTAGCATTTATCTTTTTTACTTTTGCTGTTTTGAAAATTATACCCGTGAACATTTTTTTAAGTCCTTTACTATCTGTTTAATCAGTTCTTTTTCATTCTCAAACTTTTTATAATCTCTTAAAAATTTTTTAATTTCTAAAGTTACCATTTTGCCGTAGGCATCCGCATCGTACCCAATTAAGTGCGCTTCCACCTTACCTCCCGAGTTGATAAGTATTCCCGCCCGATAACTTTTATTATCTAGAACAGCATTTCCCGCATACACTCCCACGGGGGGCAATTCTTGCACAGGGTTCTCCTGTGTAATTTCTAAGTTCACCGTCGGAAAGCCAAGCTTCCTGCCATACCCATCACCCTTGATAACCTTGCCAGTAATTTTGTAATTCATCTTAAACTATTAGGACGCTGGATAAGTAATTCTAACTGAGGATTTACCGATTTCAGATTTTCAATAACCGAATTTGCAACATCGCGAGTGTCCATAAAATTATCGAAATCAGCATATTTATAATCACCAAAAATTTTAGTTTTCATACCACCCGGAAGCACTGACAAAATTAAAATATTTTTATCTTTATTTTCCTCTCGAATGCTATCCGTAAATCCGAGTACTGCCCGCTTGCTAGCTGCGTAAGTAGCAATACCCGGCTTAGCGCCGGCTCCGGCCCTGCTTGCAATATTTATAATTGTCCCTGAATTTATCTTTTTCATATGTCGCAAGGCAACTCTGGATCCATTCATTAACCCTATAACATTTATCTCGAACATCTCTCGGACTTTTTGCATGTCGTTATTTTCAGCGTTTTCGTTAGTCAACCAGAGTCCTGCATTGTTTATCCAAATATCTAAGTGGTCGAATTCTTTAATAGTTTTCTCGGCCAATGCTTTCATCTCATCTTCACTGCGGACATCCGCGCGTACACCAAGCGCACCAATTTCTTGAGCGGTCTTTTGGAGCTCTGTTTCATTCAGGGCGCAGATAGAAACTTTTGAACCCTCTTTTATGAAGGCCTCCGCTAGCGCCCGGCCGAATCCCTTAGATCCACCAGTTATGACTACAACTTTATCTTTAAGTTCCATATAATTACTGAGTTAACTCATGAGTTATTTACTGAGTTTTATCCCAAGTTCCTTCAGTTGCTTCTCAGAAACTTCCGCTGGAGAACCCATCATCAAGTCCTTGCCTTCTCCAGTTTTCGGAAAAGCGATAACTTCGCGGATATTGACCTCTCCCTGAAGTAGCATGACAAGACGATCTAGCCCCCAGGCAATACCGCCGTGGGGTGGAGCCCCTGTTTTAAAAGCATGGAGCATGTGTCCGAAATTTTTCTCAATATCTTCTATCTTGTGTCCAAGAATTTCAAAAACTTTTTGTAATGCTTCCGGCTCGTGATTTCTAATACTTCCACCACCTATTTCATATCCATTTAGAACCACATCATATTGAGATGTTAGGATGTTTCCAATATCTTTTTTATCCATTAAAAGAGGCATATGTTCACTTTTGGGACGAGAAAAAGGATTGTGCGTAAATGTCCACTCACCTTCTGCTTGTGAATTATCAGATTTGTCTGTTCTCTCAAAAAAAGGAAAATCAACTACCCAGCCAAAAGCGAGAGAATTCTTGTCGTTTTTATCTTTTCTAAAATCTGGTCTGTCAGTTCCATATTTTTCCATCGCTTCTTTGTGAGAGATCCTAGGAAAAGGAATTTCTTGTATTTTTTTCTCTGGGTACAAGGTCTGCACGATGTTTATCAAGAGCTTTTCATTCAATTTTATTACATCTTCCCGCTCTACGAAACTCATCTCCAGGTCAAGCTGGGTAAATTCTGGTTGCCTATCCCCTCTGGTATCTTCATCCCGCATGCATTTGGCGATCTGAAAATATCGTTCAATTCCTCCGGCCATCAGAAGTTGCTTATATTGCTGGGGAGATTGAGGAAGAGCGTAAAACTTCCCTTGCCACAGCCGGGAAGGCACAATATAATCACGCGCACCCTCTGGGGTTGATTTAGTGAGTATGGGCGTTTCAACTTCTACAAAATTTTCTTTATCAAGAAAGTCGCGAATGAATTTTATTATTTTGTGACGCATGCGAATATTTTTCTGCATTCGCTCTGTGCGCAAGTCCAGATATTTATATTTCATCCGGGTGTCTTCGTTTATTCCGGAGGTGCTTTCGTTTATTTGAAAAGGAGTGGTCTCTGCTTTATTTAAAATTTCTATGCCAGTAATTTCAAGCTCCACTTCGCCATTTAACACGCCTGCTTTTACATTTTTCTCTGGGCGCTTGTTTACTATTCCTACAATTTTTAATACCCATTCAGGTCTTATTTCTTTTGCCGTGTCCATAAAATTATGGCTGACAGTACTGCCTATTACCTCCGCCCTGCTAGGCAGTGCCACACACTGCACCTTGCCGGTCATGTCCCGCATATCAAAAAAAACCATTTTCCCCTGATCGCGCCTGACATCCACCCAGCCAGCAATGGTGACCTCTTTGCCAACATTATCTTTCAAATCTTTGATGTATATTCTGTCTTTCATCCCGTTAGAAATTTTAATTAATTATGTAATAAGGTTAAACATGAATTCCGTTGAATTTCTAACGGGATTCATTTAAAAAGCATTTTAGCACATATTAAAATTAAAAACAGTGGATGGGAGAGGTCTTCTTTCCCCATCCGCTACGGGTCGTCCTTTCCGCTAAAGTCTGCTCGCTACAACAACACACAATTCAAAAATTATAAGTTTACTTTAGAATATATTTTATGGTCGCATCAGCCAAAATTTTCATGGTATCGTAAATTTTAATTTTATTATGTTGAGGCATTAACAACTGTAAATCAGTGCACGCTAAGATAATATGCTCTGCTTTCCCCTTTGTAAAATCACCAATTACTTTTATCAATACTTTTTGATCATTATTATCGTATCTACTGGATACTAAATTATAGATCAATCTCGCAATCTGAACTTGCTGGAAATCATTCGGAAGGATTTGTTTAATTCCGCTTTGTTTTAATGATTTTTCATACAATCTATTTCGTATCGTAATTGAAGTTCCTATTACTCCAACTTTTTTTATTTTCCTTTCTTTCAGAAACTTAGAAGTCTCTTCTAAGATACTTATGACTGGAATTTTTACTATTTTTCTTATATCTTCAATAAATAGATGCAAAGAATTGCATGGCAATACCAAGAAATCTGCTCCTGCTTGCTCTAAGCTCTTTGCCGCTTGGAGGAGATAAGGTAGACATTTTTCTTCCCCTACTCCTTCCATAATCGCATATCTCTCTATATCAAAAGGTAGTGGGACGCTATTTACCAATATTGGAGGGTAACTTGTTTGATTTATTTTCTTACACGAGAAAATTAACTCTAAATAGAATTTAGATGTTGTTTCAGGTCCAAGACCACCAATTATACCTACAGTTTTCATAAATTTACATTTAAAATAATGACTTAATAACATTTGGTAGGCGCCACGTGCATGACACGTGACGCCCCCAAATTTGCTACGGTGAGCCAATCCGTTTTTCTTCTAGCCCGTCTACCACCACATATGAAGATCACCTCTTTTCCTTTTAGTTGAGCTTACGGCCCTCCTCCCCATCCGCCCCAACGTGGAGGCGGTAAATGCTTATTAACTAGCTGTCGAAGATCAAGCAGTAATTGCTCGATCTCAAATGTTCTCTCTCCAATCCACGCATCCTCGATTTTTTTAAGTAACGCGAGAACCTCGGGAGTGAGCTTCCTAATTTCTTGCTTCATAAGTGGACTCCAAAGAACAAAAAGTGGCGCTTCATTGCGCCACTTGGTGGATTCCTTGTTTGGTTAAGTAGAAAAAGAAATCAACAAAACGGCGCAAAAGCTAGAGTGCTCGCGCCCCACCAAGAATTTAACAATTTCTCTGTTTTATTATCTTGTCTTTTGTCTAACATCAGCATACTAGCATGCTAGTATATATAAAAAACAAAAGCAAGTGATGCTTTAGCTTATCTGTGGATAACTTTAAGGGCACGTCTAAATCCTCCTTCTTTTTTACGCATTTCGCGCGATCCACGAGTAATAGTTGCCACCCCTAAATGTAGGTCGTCTGCAATCGCCTGCTGGTGCTCCCCTTTTGCGAGACGCTTCACTATTTGCCAGCGGACACTTACATTTTCAAATTCCCTAGGAGTTAGTATGTCATGAACGAAGTCGGCCAAAAGCTGTTTGTCTTTTGTAATTTTGTACATTACTTCTATCAACTCTTTTTTATATTGCTCTGAATTATTTTTCATTTTCTTTTTGTAGCATCATGCTAGCATGCTGATATTGTATCATTAAAATTGTCAATAAACATTTACTCCGATTTTCTCCCGCACTTCAGCCATTTTGGCGGAGGCAACTTTTTTGGCTCTCTCCCCTCCCTCGGCGAGGATGGCGAGCGCGCCTTTTATATCTTTCTCAAAATTTTTCCTGCGTTCACGCATAGGAGCAATGAATTTTTCCAGGTCTTCAATTAGAAGCTCTTTTAATTCTTTATATTTGCCCGCCTTTTTTTCATAAATTTTCTTAAGCTCACTTTCAGGCCGAAGAAGTTTGTGGATTGCATACACATTCTCGGGTCTCTCTCCGCTGGAATCCGTAACAATACTCATCACACATTTTTTAATTTCTTCATACTCAGCAAAAAGCGGAATAGTGTTGCCATAGCTCTTGCTCATTTTTCGGCCGTCCGTCCCGGGCACTACCGCTACTTCTTTCATAATCAGCACCTCTGGAATTTTGAAGGTCTCACCGTATATCCGATTGAATTTCTCCGCTATGTCCCGAGAAATTTCTACATGTTGTTTCTGATCGGCGCCCACTGGTACTACGTCTGGACTGTAAAGCAAAATATCGGTCGCCATCAGTACCGGGTAATTAAAAGTACCCACATCAATTTCTTTATTCTTCGCCTCCGCGTCTTTGAAAGCATGCGCCCGCATGAGATACGGCATGGTGACAATAGTATCAAAGATCCAAGTGAGCTCAGTATGTTCGGAAATATCACTTTGCTTAAAAAGTACTACTTTTTTGGGATCCAGTTCCACTGCAAGATAATCAAGAAGTAAGTTAATTATATTTTCTTTCATCTCTTTTGGATTTTGAAGAGAATGCAGAGCGTGATAATCGGCTATCATGATAAAGCAATCATATGTTTCAGATAAATCCACGAATTGCTTCATGGCCCCAAAATAGTTACCAATATGGGCTTTTCCAGAGGACTGAATTCCAGACAGCAATACCTTCTTAGACATAATTGAATATTATAGCATATTCCTGTCCGCCTTTGGCAGCTTTCCACATTTTAATAACATGCTTACCCACTTTCCTACTTTGACTATTTTTCTCCCGTGCTAGAATGAAATTAATGGTCCGATCTCGAGTCCGACAGCGGTCGGACCCTCATCGGACTCCAATAAAGATCAGAGCCAAACAATATGAAAACATCAAAAATGAAAAGTGAAAATTTGCGCATACCGCCGCAGAGTATCCCGTCCGAACAGGCGGTGTTGGGTTCTATTATGCTCCGCAAGGACGCGATGCACGAAGTGGAAGACATGATCAGTCCGGATTCTTTCTACGTGGAGAAACATAAAATGATTTTTCAGGCAATGCTTGACCTCTCCGGAAAGAATGAACCAATAGATATGCTTTCTCTTTCCACTAAGCTCACCGAGAAAAAAATGCTGGAGCGAGTCGGTGGCAACCAATACCTGGCAGAAATAGTAAATACTGTCCCCTCTTCGGTAAACATAAAACACTATGCCGAAATAGTGCAAAAAAAATATGTGCTGCGGAGTTTGATAGAAGCGGCGGACTACGTGTCCGAGCTCGCCTTCGAAGAGGGTGAAGACCATATGGATGATATCCTGGACATGGCCGAGAAAAAAATCTTCAGCGTAGTGTCTTCGCCAAAAAATCAAAAATACACCAGCTTGAAAGAGGCCTTGCCGGAGGCCTACGAACGTCTGGAAAGATTGCATGAGAACAAAGGTATGCTCCGCGGATTGCCGACCGGGTTTCGGGACTTGGACAATATGCTTTCCGGTTTGCAAAAGTCCGACTTGGTAATCCTGGCGGCCAGACCCAGTATGGGTAAAACCACGCTCGCCCTTGACATCGCCCGCATGACCGCCACCGTGCATGATAAGTCCGTCGTGGTATTTTCTCTGGAAATGTCCTCCCAGCAACTGGTGGACCGTATGCTCTCCGCGGAGTCGCGCGTGAATGCCTGGAACTTGCGCACCGGACGACTTTCCTCGGACCGAGAATTTTCCCACCTGCGCGACTCCTTGGATAAATTAGCCAAGGCCAAAATTTATATTGATGACCAGCCGGGCAACTCTATCGTCCGCATGAAGGCATTATGTCGGCGACTAAAAATTGAAAAGGGCCTCGACCTTATCGTGGTTGATTATCTGCAACTTATGACTACCGCCAAAAATTACGACTCCATGGTCAGCCAGGTGACGGAAATTTCAAGGTCTCTCAAATCGCTCGCCAAGGAGCTCAACGTTCCCGTGCTCGCCCTCTCTCAGCTCTCCAGGGCGGTAGAGTCACGTGGCGGCAAACCGCGGCTCTCGGACTTGCGTGATTCCGGATCCATAGAGCAAGACGCGGATGTGGTGATGTTCATTCACCGGGAAGATAAGGGCAAGGAAGAATCCGAAAAAACAAACATTGCGGAGATTTTGATTGAAAAACACCGCAACGGCCCGACTGGCAAAATTGAACTTTTCTTTGATACCAAAAGTACTACTTTCTTGACACTAGAGAAAAGCAGTATGAGTGAATTCGCTCAGTCAAAAATAAGCGGAGACCTGGATGAATTCTAATATATGGATTCGATAGAAAAATTGACTGAAATTTTTAAAGAATTTCCCGGCATTGGCGAACGGCAAGCCAGACGCTTCGTCTATTTCTTGATGGGCAGGAATGGAGGATATGTTGGAAACCTTTCTCAATTAATCACGGACTTGAAAAAAGAAACAGCACAGTGCAAAGAGTGTTTCCGGTTTTTCAATCTACGCTATAGCGTAGATAAAAAAAACTTATGCGAAATATGCGCTGACAAAAATACTGATCCGGCCCTACTGATGGTGGTAGAGAAGGATTCTGATTTTGAGAGTGTAAAGAAAAGCCGGGTGTATCAGGGAAAATATTTTATTCTAGGCGGACTGGTGCCGATAGTGGAAAAAACTACCAAAAGCCGGGTGCGTATTGAAGAATTAAAAGCGAAAGTAAAAAACAGTAAGGGATTAAAAGAAATAATTCTTGCCTTTTCCCTAAACCCACAAGGCGACCATACGGACCAATACGTTCGCGAACAAATAAAAGATATCGCCGAAAAATTCAGCATCAAAATTTCCTCTCTCGGCCGCGGCCTTTCCACCGGCACCGAACTTGAATATTCAGACAATGACACTCTCCGAAATGCGTTAAAAAATAGACAATAGAAATACACAGGCGTTGCCTGTGTATTTCTATATGGTATACTTTAGATATGTCTTTAAGGAAACAATCTTTTGCTGTTGGTGAATTTTATCACTTATATAATCGTGGTACTGAAAAACGAAAAATATTTTCAGATAGGCGGGATTACAATTATCTTCTGTTTTTAATGTATATCTGTAATACAAAGAAAAGTATTAAATTAAGAGATGTAAGTAAAAAATTTGATCGCGAAGAAACCATAGTCAATATTGGCGCATACTGTCTAATGCCAAACCATTTTCATATACTTATTCACGAAAAAATAGAAGGTGGTATCTCTAAATATATGCTTAAATTAATGACTGGTTATTCAATGTATTTTAATAAAAAATATAAACGTACTGGAAAATTATATGAGGGCGTATTTAAATCCACTCACCTAAGCACAGATAGATATTTAAAATATATTTACTCTTATATTCATCTTAATCCCGCTAAACTAATAAGTAAAAACTGGAGAGAAAATAAAAACAGAAATACTGTAAATTTATTAAATTACGTTTTTTCTTATCCATATTCAAGCTTAAAAGAATATTTAGAAGAAAAATTTAGGGTTATAAATTCTACGCCATTTCCAACTTATTTCAAAAAACCTATGGACCACAAAAGAGAACTTTTTGAATGGCTTAATTATGAGGGTTAGGAAATACATATACATAGGCGTTGCCTGTGTATATTACTTAGTAACGTAAAATTCTAAATCTTGAGTTAATTTAAAAACTAAATTTTTTGGCTCGGAGTCTGGATAATTATTTAAAAAGTCCCGAATCCAAAGAATGTATTGATTATTGTAAGGTTTCTTTGAGTTAGCTTTTCTCATCTCAATAAAGCTTCTTAAGTGATCTGTAAAATCAGCCAATTTAATTATTTTAGCTTCTTGGGAAATGGTCTTTAGCTTTTTATAATATTCTGTTTTCTGCTGTTCGTTGTAATTTTTAGGATGAGAAACTTCAACCACTAAATCTGCAACAGTTTTGGAGAAATTTTGCTCCAATTCTTCATAAGTTGTATCTGTGTCTTCTAAGGTATCATGTAAAATAGCCGCAGTCAGAACCTCCAGGTCATCAACATGAAATTCATTTTGCAAAACTGCAAGCACGTTCAAAAAGTGATTTTTTATATTTGCTACTTCAAACTTTTTAGTTGAGAATTTTATAGCTAAATCAAGTTGACTAACCATTAGAAAATTTATTTTATAGCAGTAATTTTTACTTTGAAGAATGGCTGGCGGTGGCCGGCTCGGCGCAGATAGCGGGACTTTTGTTTATATTTTATTACCATAATCTTGCGAGCGCGGCCGATTTCTACGATTTCCGCAGCTACTTTCGCTCCCACAATATAAGGCGTGCCGATAGTGGTGTCCTTCCCGTCATCCACGAGCAAAACCTTATCGAAAGAGATCTTATCCCCCTTTTTGTATTCCCCTATGATTTTCTCAACAGAAAGAGTGGTCCCCTTGGAGACCTTGTACTGCTTCCCGCCTGTTTGGATTACTGCAAATTCCATATTTTGCATATTATATGAAATTTCCGAAAAACGCAAGCAAAAGCAACCCTGAACCAAAGAGTACTTGGTACGGGGCAGGATTTTTGTTATAGTATATGGATGCAGACGAAAATCATTGAGCGCTATTTTTTCTTCGGCCTCTTATTCGCCACACTCATTTTCACTTTTCTAATTTTTCGCCCTTTTTGGGTAGTGTTGGTGCTGGGTATTTCTTTTTCCATAGTTCTATACCCCTTCTATGAGTGGTTGATAAAAAAGCGTTTGCCCCCTACTCTATCCGCCCTGATAACCGTATTTTTCTTCACTTTACTGCTTTGCGGTCCGCTTTTAGGTATTGGGGTTATGATTTTTAATCAAAGTCAAGAGGTCTATTATTCAGTGGTGAACGGTGGCGCCGCTAAACCATTTTTAGATAAATTAGATAGTTCTATAAATCAATTTTTGCCTAGTGGGGCTGGCTTGGATGTGCACGAAAGGGTGACTGATTTTATTTCTTATGTGTCAAAAAATATAGCGAGCATCTTCAGCGCCACTATTTCTGCTTTCTTTTCTTTTGCTCTAATGCTTTTAATTATTTTCTACTTCCTGAAGGATGGAGAGAGGTGGAGTAGGGCAATTATTGTGCTCTCCCCGCTCTCCGATAAAGACGATGAGAAAATAATAGAGCGACTAAAGCTGGCCGTAAATGGCGTCATCACTGGCAATCTTTTAATTGCCTTGGTGCAGGGAGTCCTGCTGGGACTCGGACTATGGATTTTTAGTGTTCCGAACGGAGCGCTCTGGGGAGTGGTAGCGGCAGTGACTTCCCTCTTACCTACTTTTGGCACTGCTTTCGTGTCCGTCCCGGCGATTCTCTTCCTCATTGCTATGGGAGATACGACTTCCGCCGTAGGCCTCTTTATTTGGGCAGTGGTGGTGGTTGGACTGGTAGATAATTTTTTAACTCCATTTTTAGTCGGCCGAAAGACAAATATCCCGGCGCTCCTTATTCTCTTTTCAGTTTTGGGAGGAATTTCGGTCTTGGGCCCGGTAGGGGTCCTGGTGGGACCGCTGACGATCTCCTTGCTTTATACTCTTATCTCAATTTATCGGAATGAATTCAAACAAAATGCAGAAGGCGATACAGTTATATAATACCCTCTCCCGAGAGAAGGAGGACTTTTCTCCAATTGATCCAAAGGAAGTCCGAATTTACACCTGCGGACCAACGGTCTACGACTATACGCATATCGGGAACTATCGCGCTTATGTTTTCGCCGATGTTTTGAAAAGAATGCTTGAGTACAATGGACTAAAAGTAAATCATGTAATGAACTTAACCGACGTAGATGATAAAACTATCCGTAATTCTCAAAAGGAGGGTAAAACGTTAAAAGAGTTTACAGAATTTTACACCGAAAAATTTTTTGAAGACATAAAATCACTTAATATCGTTCCGCCAACCAAATTTACCAAAGCCACTGACAATATTGAGGCCATGGTGGAGCTTATTAAAAAGCTCCTAAAAAATAATCTGGCTTATAAAAGCGCAGACGGCAGTATTTATTTTGATATTAAAAAATTTAAAAATTACGGCCGTCTTTCCGATTTAGACCTGGAAGCGCAAAAAGAAAATGCCTCAGGAAGAATTAAGTCGGATGAATACGACAAGGACAACGTACAGGATTTCGCATTGTGGAAGGCCTGGGACCAGAAGGATGGTGATGTCTTTTGGGACCCCTCGACCTCCTTCGGGGCAAGCACTAAACTTGGTAAGGGCCGTCCGGGCTGGCACATTGAATGCTCGGCAATGAGCATGAAATTTTTAGGTGAGCAACTGGATATTCATACTGGCGGAGTTGATTTAATATTTCCTCACCATGAAAATGAGATAGCCCAGTCCGAAGGCGCGACCGGAAAACAATTTGTGAAATATTGGCTGCATAACGAATGGGTTCTGGTGGACTCCAAAAAAATGGCAAAGTCGCTCAATAACTTTTACACCTTGCGAGACCTGATAAACAAGGGTATTAACCCGCTTGCCTACCGATTTTGGCTTTTAATGGCTCATTATAGAACGAGAATAAACTTCGTGCTCGGTGCCCTAGAAGGTGCCGAAACGGCCTTAAAACGCCTCTATGGGCTCTATATTGGCCTTGGTGGCGACATCGGAAAAATCGACAAAGAATACCAAAAAAAGTTCAAAGAACGCATCGGGGACGACCTGGATACCCCTCGAGCATTGTCTCTCCTTTGGGACCTGATAAAAGACCCGGACGTCTCCGCCACTGATAAAAAAGCGACGATTTTGGACTTTGATAAAGTGCTCGGGCTTGATTTTGAAAATATTAAAGAGGAAGAAATTCCGGAAGAAGTAAAAAAGTTAGTGGAAGAGCGAGAAGAAGCTCGGCGAAATCAGGACTTCAAGAAATCAGATGTATTACGAGATGAAATAAATACTCTCGGCTACGGAGTAAAAGACACCCCCGACGGTCAAAAAATTTCTAAGAATTAATCTATTTCCTTTTGACTTTTTACTAAATCTATGGATTTTTGAAATAATGCTCGTAAGCTGGGTATATTTGTTGCTGATAATTTAGTACAATTTATCCACATCTACGCCATGGCGTAGATGTGGATATTGGGAGAGTTGAGATATTCTAATAATAGCTAAAAATTCATAAAATTTAATTCTCCCACGGAAAGTCCGGCCGGCCGAAATGGCCCCATTTTGCAGTATCGGCAAATTTTACATTGTTTAAATTGAGTGTTTTTTTGATTCCTGCGGGACTTAAATCATATCCCTCGATTTTTATTTCTTTGCCATCAAGTACTGCTGTGGCCATCACCGGTTCGGGTTTGCCAATGGCATAGGCAAGTTTTATGAATACTTCTTTTGCTTTTTTATTTTTTACAAAATCAGCTGCAATCTTCCGCGCCATGTAGGCCCCGCTTCTGTCCACTTTAGTATAATCCTTGCCCGAGAAAGAACCTCCGCCGATAGGTATTTCTGGGCCATAATTATCAACAACTATTTTTCTTCCAGAAAGACCTGTATCAGCATCAAAGCCGCCCAGCATCCACTCGCCCGCTGGATTGATTAAATATTCCTCCGCTTTAATTATATTTTTGACGAAGGGTAAAAGTTCGCTATTTTTTGAATTCTGGAAACTTACTACCACTGTTTTTATCCCGACGTTAGCAGTCGGGACTCCGACCCCTCCGGGCCTCGGAGCTTTCTCTTCAATTGTTACCTGCACTTTGCCATCATAAGGATATTTTTCATAAACTTTTTTGCATAAATTTCTGGCAAGTTCGTATTCCAGTGGCATCATATTCGGTGTTGCGTCTGTGGCATAACCTTTCATTACGCCTTGATCTCCCGCCCCGCCAGTATCAACCCCATGAGCGATGCTTTCACTCTGTTTTGATAATTTTACCGCAACCTGGAAATTCGCACCTACAATTTTTTTTACAATTGCTTCTATGTCCGGGGTACTTCTACTTGTCACTTCCCCATTTACAGTTATTAAGTTGTGCCCGCCCATGACCTCTACCGCTACACGGGACTTTTTATCGCCCGCTAAATATGCGTCCAAAATAGAGTCCGCGATAAAATCGCAAATCTTGTCCGGATGACCAGGACTACAGAACTCCGCCGTCTTAAGCATTTAATTTAATCCATTTAGCTCTGATAATTTTTGCTATTTCTTTCATTTCGTCTTTTGTAAAAATATCACTTTTAACAGTATTACAGATTCCGCTGAACGGAGCAAGCATCCAGATAAACCAGGACACTAAGTTGGGTCTGGTTTGTCTTCTAAACATATCTCGAACATAAACATAGTAGCCAATAATATAAAATACGGCCCCTAGATAGATAATATTTTCGGGAAGCATATTAGATTCCTTCTTTTTTGAGTTCCTCTATGGTTTCGCGGGCTTTGCGAGAAATTTTACTTGGAAGTTTTATATTTAGTTTAATAAGCAAATCCCCTCTTTTGGTTTTAGAAGTCGGCACGCCTTTCCCGCGCACCCGCAGTATCTCATTCATGGCGACCCCCTCGGGAATGGTCACTTCGATTGGACCATCCAAGGTTTCTATGGGGTACTTGGTGCCAAGAAGCGCATCCGAGAGTTTCAAATTCAAATTCATCACTAGGTCGTTACCGTCGCGCTTGAAGATGGCGTGCGGTGTTACGTTTATCTTTATGTAGAGATCGCCCGGAGTCCCTTTGGAAATCGCTTCACCCATGCCTGACATCCGAATCATCTCTCCATCGCGAATCCCAACGGGAATAACGATAGAAATTTCCTCTTCCCGACGGAGCACTCCTTTGCCTTTGCATTTTTCGCAGAGTTCTTTCGGTGCTTCCCCCGCACCGTGACATTCTTCACAAACTTTAGTGCTAGAAATTGCTCCAAGGAAGGACCTCTTCGTCTCGCGAATTGTACCCTGCCCATTACAACGTTTGCAGGTTACCATGGTGAAACCAGCTTTCGCACCAGTGCCATTACAAGTCAAACAGTTAGATGTCTTGGTAATTAAAATTTTTCTATTCAAGCCGAAAATAGCATCAAGAAAGGAAATGGTAATTTCGGTAGAGATATCCCGTCCTCGGCGTGCTTGGGTCCGCCCTCCCCCCATTCCGCCAGTAAAAAAATCGCTAAAGATATCGTTTAAATTACCAAAATCAAAATTTATATTACCGTCTGCCTGTCCGCCTCTGGCGGAAAATCCGTCAGTAAAATTAGAAAAGTCAAAACCCTCAAAGCCGCTTGCGCTCTGTCCTCCATATCCGCCCATATTCTCATAAGTAGACCCGAATTGGTCATATTTTGAGCGCTTGCCGTCATCCGAGAGCACTTGATAGGCCTCGTTCACTTCCTTGAACCTCGTTTCATTGCCCTCCTTTTTATCAGGGTGATATTTGTGCGCCAGCTTATAAAAGGCCTTCTTTATTTCGTCCTTGGAAGCGCCTTTATTTACTCCTAATATATTGTAATAATCTTTTGACATAAATTAAAGGAATAGAATATTGTTATTTACGGGTCTTTCGCAGGGCGACGGCCCGAGAATGAGCAAATTTTCAGCAGAAAATTATGCGACCCGGAAATAATTGTATTCTATTCCTAATCATATCATGGGCTCGGCTTCTTGGGAAGTTTCTCCTTTTTTCCCGACGCTCTGATTACTATCAGAGATCGGGACTCCGACCCCTTCGGGCGTCGGAGCTTCTACCTCTCCTTTTTCTTTGGCTTTTCTTTTTGCCCGGCCTTCAATAATCGCTTTCTCTTCCGCGCTCCTTATGATGGTCGCCTCTTCTTCCGCAATAAGTTTAGCCGCATCGTCTTTCGGGATTGAATATTTCCGACGAGAGGCCTCGATGATTTCTTTTTTATAGGAAAGATGCGTTGAGGGCAGAACCTTCAGTGTCTCCGCGGAAAAAGGGTCGTAGGATTCTCCATCTATGGTCATCTTGATATAGAATTCCGTGACCGCCAAATTAATCATATCTTTAACATCGAACAAGGGCGCGAATTCCGGTTTTAATTTTACTGCATCTTCACCCCCCACCCGAAAAGTAATGATGCTTCCGGTATTTCCTAAGACCGCGTGCTGAACCTGCGGAATAAGCTGGCCGATATATTGGTGAGCGATGGTAAGGTTGAGCGCGTATTTGCGGGCTTCCGATAAAATATTTTCAAAGGTCTGGGTAACGATATTATGAAACTCGTCAATGTAGAGATAGAAGTCCTTGCGCTCCGCTTCGGGAATCGCGGCCCGTTCCATTCCGGCTTGTTTTATTTTAGTCAAGAACATTGAGCCGAAGAAAGAAGAATTTTCTTCTCCAATGCGTCCTTTGGAAAGGTTGATGAGGACAATTTTCTCTTCATTCATCAGTTTACTGATGTCTATTTTATTTTGCTTTTGGCCGAAGATGTTGCGGAGCAAGGGGTCGGAGAGGAACTGTCCGAGTTTATTGACTAAAGGAATTATCGCGTCCGTGTCGAACTTTTCCGACCAGTCGGCGAATTCTATAGCGAAGAATCTTTTCACCATGTCATCCGTAATATACTCCACCACTTTCTGCCGGTAATTTCTGTCCGTCAGCATTGAAATCATTCCACGCATGGTGGCGTGCGGATAGTCGAGGAGTGCCAAACAAGTA
Source organism: Candidatus Nomurabacteria bacterium RIFCSPHIGHO2_02_FULL_42_19 (assembly GCA_001785615.1). Classification (GTDB taxonomy): domain Bacteria; phylum Patescibacteriota; class Minisyncoccia; order Phycocordibacterales; family UBA9973; genus UBA9973. The sequence goes on from MFUG01000003.1 coordinate 39,096, forward strand.
AAACGGAAAACGTGCTCCAAGCGCGGGGTCCAATTGGCTCCGAATTGCTTCTCTAAAACCTCAATTAATCCCTGGGTCAGCTGAAACTTAAACAATGGATCAACGTTGGCCAGTGGATTGAAAGATGCGGGGAAATTAACGTCTGACGGGTCAATAATACAAACATCTTCAATGCGTTCTTTGGGAATAAAATCCAGGATCGCCTCCATCACATCGCCGTGCGGATCAATAAAACACAGGCCGTGGCCGTAGCTTATATCCTGCCGAATTAAAAGCTCCAATAACTTTGATTTGCCGACGCCTGACTTCCCAACAATATAAAGATGTCGGCGACGATCTATCCGCTTGATGCCGAAAATAAATTTCTTTTCTTCCAGCGCCGCGACATAATTTGTCCGTCCGATGAAGGATGTTTCCGCTGGGTCTACCCGGCCAAAGACCGGCAACTCCGGCGGAGGCGGACCGTATTTTATTAGTTGCACTCTATTCGGCTTGGACATAATATCCTAATATTATAGCATAATTTACCTCACCCGACCTTCGGCCACCCTCTCCTTACCAAGGAGAGGGGCTGGGGGTAAGATCAGTAAACTTCCTGCTGATAACACTTCTCGCAGTAAACTATTTCCGGTCGGTCGGGGGCATAGCCGGTTTTGAACGTTTCCCCACAAGGATATTCTTTATGGTTGTGAGAAACAGTATTTTTATATTTACCTGTTTCATCAGAAGTTCCAGCGCACATACAGGATCTATTATATAAAAATATTTTCAGGCGGTCGCTTATTCGGCGTTCGTGCCGACATTCGCTGCAGATTTTTGGTATTGGTAAATTTTCTTTTTTTAGAAAAATATATTCGTTCTGCATAATTCTATATGGATTTTTGCAATTTGCGCATTCTATAATCTCATCAGTGATTTTCTCGGTTATGTTATTTATAGCATCCGGAATATCAGCTGCTTGTACGGTTATCTTGTATTCCCCGCGCGGAGCTTCGACCCAGCCAAAATTATTTTTAAGGGTCTCTCCTTTGGAAAGGGGAAAATGCTGGCTGGCAAGCGTATTATTGTAACCGAACGGACACCATTCCAGTGGGAAAAATTCGCCATATTTATAAACAATGCCCCGCGAATCAATGTAAGGTATTTCCTCCATATATTTTTTTATTTTAGGCACCAATGCTTCGTATTCCTCCTTAGTGTATTGTTTGTTTAAAATGCAATACTGTTTTTTCTTGAGCCCAACACAACCAAAACAATCCGCAGAACTAAAAAGGTGCACACAGTACTCCAAGTTTCTGCAAGTAGGCCAGCAGTTGCGGGATAATTTTAAATTATAGGCATTGTTGCCACATTCTAGTGTTTCGTAACAAAGCTCTATATACTCGCCCCAATTTGTTACATCATAATTATCTTTGTTCCGCGGTACCTGCATATACTGGCAGTAGCGCATGTTTTCGCTTTCGCGCACAAGGTAGCTGTCTTTGACATTACGACAATTGGTAATATATGAGCCATAGGAATTATAATTTTTTATTCCCTGAATGCTCTTAACTGGAAAAGTATCCCAAAAGGCACGAGCTTTTGTCCGGGCCGCTATTACGCCCGAGACAGTATGTAGCTGCATTTTTTTCAATTCTTTTTCATATTCGTCCTTGGTATATTGCTTATTGAAAATACGATAGGAGGCATTCACCAAATTGGCACACCCAAAGCAATCGTTGCACCCCACGCACCCACGGCACAGCCATAAGTTTCGGGAATCTTCACACCTTTGTGTAAAATAACACTGGTAACATTTAGTTAGCCAAAATGACTCGTAGCATCTTTCAGAGTGGGAAATGTGTGAATTATCAACGCAATCTTTGCAGGAATCTACCGCGTTGCCATACATGCAGTCTTCGGATTCGTTGGAATTACATAATAAGTAGCAATTTTTGAGGCGTGAAGCATTAAAAGAGTAGGGGCTCGCGATCATGCCGATAACATTGAAATTATACATCGGTACTTTCATTTCCAACTCGTGGAGTTGTTCTAGAAATGGTCTGGAGAAATCAATATCTTGCTCGTATTCCATCGCATCCCAATTGTCCCCCAGCCAAGTATCTCGGCTAATTATTTTTCGACCGCTCTCTGTCGGGTAAGTTGAAAATATTTCTTTACTCGTAAAAGCATCGATTACCTTAAACAACTTGCGTTCGTTCCTAAAAGCTGTCCGCCTCTGCGCCCGGCACATCGGACAGAAGGTCGGCGGTGGCACCTGCATTTTTTTATAGAAATTAAAATCTTCCGGTTCTATAGTGAAGTCTTTTTTACAGTTTTGACAGTTTTTTGTTTCTTGTTTCATGTTTCTTGTTTCTTGTTTCATGTTTCATGTTTCTTGTTTCATGTTTCATGTTTCATGTTTTTATTCTAATGTTCTAACGAACTTTAGAACTTGTAGTCCCCTTCTTGTAAGTCTATGTCTAACAGAATGAAAATCATTGCGTTTCATTATTAAACCAGCAACCGCCATTCTATTAATATGCACAGAAACATTTTTAAAATCTGATCTAATTTTTTCAGATATTTCTTGAAGTGATAATTCTGGCTCTTTTTGCAAAAGACCTAAAATTTGTATTCTACGGTAACTAGCAAATCCTTTTACTATTCTTTCTAATTCTCTGTTGGACTTCTTCATATTTATATTCTAATATTCGTACGAACTTTAGAACTTATTCTAGGATCTTTTTCAAAACATCTTCCGGCACTTCTTTTACTTTTTGTTTTTCTGAAATCAGATCTTTTAACTTACCCATATTTTCCGGAGTGGCGGCGCGGTCTTTGGGAACTTCCGCTTTGACTTTACTTTTTAGATCGTTAAGAGAGATGGGTTCCGGCGCGGGAGGTACAACCTCGGCCACCGCCTTTGGCAGGGTCCCGCCGGAGGCGGTGATTTTGCTTAGAACTTCTCTTAGGGCAGGATTGTCCCCGCTCCGGCGGGCGGGCTTTTGGGTGGACTTAAAGACCCTTTTATTTTCTGCCGCTCGCACCACTCCATCCCCACTTGAGTCCTTCTGCGCAAATTCAATACCGAGGTCCGCCAACGGTTTGAAAAATCTCGCCTCATCAAGTTTAATTTCCTTAGCCGAACCCTTCACTTTCAATTCTCCCGATTTAATTTTATCCATGCACTCCTTGCAGTAAACGGCTCTCCCCGGTTCCGGCTTAAAAGGCACTGTTGTATTTTTACCACAGGCAGAACACACGGCTGGAAACTTTTCTACCGGGCCCGTATTGCTATCGTCCCCGAGCGACATTCCGCTCCAGTCGTTGATTTCTTTCTCCACCACCGCTTTCGGCCGGCAATACAGAGCGCGGGAGGACTGGATAACTTCTTCTTCAACTTTTTTGTCGCCGCCCTTTACCATCTGAGGCAAGGTCTTGGCAGAGAAGGGCCGTGAAGTGACGCCGTCAATCATCAGTTTCATATACACTTTATAATTCGGCAAGTTCACGATATCCTGCGGAGTAAATTCCGGCTCAAATTCTTTTTCTAAAAATTCCGCATCGTCGGCTCCCACTCGGAAGACGATCATGGTCCCCACGTTGCCAAACACCGCGTCACGCACGGCTGAACTTTTATCAGAAATAAGCTGGGCAGTGTACTGGTGCGCCACGGTTAGGTTCAGGCGATACTTGCGCGCCTCGGAGAGAATACCGGCGAAGGCGTCTGTTACGAAATTTTGAAACTCGTCTACAAAAAGGTAGAAGTCCTGCCTGGTTTCCTCCGGAATACGCACGCGCTCCATGGCCGCGAGCTGAATTTTAGTAATAATCATGCCGCCGAGCAGGCCGGAATTGTCCTCCCCGATGCGCCCCTTGGAAACATTCACCAGGAAAATTTTCCCCTCGTTCATCATGTCAAAGACATTGATAGTGCTCTTGGACTGTCCGACGACGTTCCGGATAATACTTGTGGAAAGAAACTGCCCGACTTTGTTTTGAATCGGCGCGATGGCTTCATTTCTGAATTTATCCTGCCAGGCCTCGTATTCGTGAACCCAGAAGGCCTTGATCACCGGATCTTTCAAGTTGGCAATTATTTTCTGGCGGTAATCCTTGTCCACCAGCATGCGCGGAATTCCTAAAAGTGTCGTGCCCGGAGTATCGAGCAAGGCCAAAATGCAATTATTTAAAATATATTCCATCCGGGCGCTCCAAGCATTGGCCCAGATTTTCGTAAATATTCCCATGAGGCCTGAGGCCACCAAGTGCTTGTATCGCGGGTCTACTAATTCCAAAACATTAAAACCAATATGATAGTCCGTATCCGCCGGATTGAAATAGACCACGTCCTTCATGCGGTGCGGTGGAATGGCGGAGAGGATCGCTTCCACGTTTTCCCCGTGCGGGTCAACCATGCAGACCCCATCGCCGTTCTGGATATTCTGAATAATCATGTTGAACATCAAGACCGATTTACCGGTACCGGACTTACCAAGCAGATAAACATGCTGGCGCCGGTCCTTGCGCTTGATGCCGAAAAGGGTGTTCTTGTCTCGGTAAGTCGAAATGCCAAGATAAGTAATCTCTTTATTAAAGGGTATTTGGGGAACTTCCATTCTAATATTCTACAACAAAATAGCTATAAATAAAAGCCGCTTTCTGTTTTTCTAGATTATTTTCCTCTGTTCGGCGGAGTAGCTATGCCTAGATCTCGGCAGATTTTTTTGGCCAAAAAACTATGAATTTCAACATGCCTCGGGATGGTGGAGCTCTTGTTGGTTTTCGGATTGTAGTAAACGGAATGCCTGGACCCTTCCCGCGCAAAGAAACAACCATTTCTTTCTAAATGTGCGAGTAGGAGAATCCGTTTCATGACTTTCTATATTAAGCAGCTATTGAGAGAGACTCACGAACAACTTTATTTTTTCCAAAAGCGCTAAGTGTAAGCAAATGATTGGTCTCTAAAATTAAAGAGAGCGCCTCGCGAAGATTTTCTTTCGCTTCCCGTAAAGTTCTGCCTTGAGTATTGACTCCTGGAATTTCTTCAACCCAAGCCAAGTACCACGAACCGGACTTTTTATATATAGCTGTAAATTGCTTCTGGCTTTTCATATTCTGATTATAGCATAAATAAATCTATATGTTAATTATATCAGAAATTATCGAAAATTAAAGGGTAAAATTGAGGCAAGAAAAAAGATCTTGTAATTCAAGAGCTTTTTGACTATATTTCTCAAATCTTTTTTGTGATAAAATAAGTTGGGAGTGTAATCATGAGTGAGAAATCGTTCTTCGTCGTCATGACGCTAGGGATATTGGTGGCCGCGATCGCAAGTTTGTGGCTGGCGATGCATCCCGGAGAGCCACAGTGGCTCGAAGCTTGGCTTCTTCGGCATCCCAAGCTTTATAGCTTTCTCGAGCGACTCGAGAAGCGAATACCGAAGTGGATGGACAACATCTGATGAGGAGGGACTATGAGCAACCGAAAAAAGCGCAGGATGGGAAATTTGTCTCGCAGGGAGCGAGAACGTCGGCGCTTCGCACGGAGACTCAAGATCGGGTACAAGGCCACCAACAAGCAACTGCTAGCGGAAGTGAGGGAGTTCGAGCCGGTCGTCGCGGAAATTTTGAACAAGGAATAGCGCTTTGGTCAGCGCTAGCGCACGGGCAGGGTCTATCTTCGCGAGACCCTAGCCCGAGAACAAGAGTGAAAAGCACCACCATGAAGCCACGCTTCGATGGTGGTTTTTTAATTTAGATACAAACATTTTTCATCTACGCTATAGCGTAGATTGATATTATAGCAAGAAATTGCGCAAGTCGCGCAAGAACGGTTCTTGCGCAATTAAAATTAAAAACCTTTGTATTCATTTTGGCTTTTTAGACCTGTGGATAACTCCCCTTGCTTTTTAAAATGGTTATGCTACCCTAGGGGCATAGATTATGTTCCCGTAAGACCACATAATCTACATGTTATAGTAGCAAGCTACTATAACATATCGAAAATATGCAGCTGAGTTTTCCTTCGGGAAGATTCGCTGCATTTTTTTTTACAAAAATTTTTATACTTTATGCCGTTTCTATATACGCCATGGCTGATATTGCTTTTATGAGCAGAGAAATAAAGATTCACATCAACCTTCATTGTACTGCTCACCATTATAAATCCAGAGGAAATATAATGAGTGAGTGCTTTTCCCGCGATTGCGAGAAAATTGATATGAGAGTTCCATGAGTATACGTCCGGGAGCTCACAACTATGGGACAGCAAGTTTTTATTAAGAGTTTGCTCTCTTATGTTGCAGTGATAATTTACTCTTCTTGCCGAAACTTGTGAGCAGCAGCAAGAACGACGAACCAAAGAAGGTTCGACACGATCCAACCCGGATGAATTCCGCTCAGGATCATTGTGGCCGTTGAAGGAGCCACAATAGCAAGAAAAATCACTGATCTCTTCTTCATGTTATTCTTTCGACGTACAAACTCAGCAGAACGTTCTGCAGAGGTTATCAGGGTTTCAATTCTGATAACAACACAAGTATAGCACATATGAAGCTAAAAGTCAAGCTAAAAGCCCTTATTTTATAAGGGCTTTTAGCGATAATATTTTATTCAATTATGCCTTTGGTGCTTCGCCTTCGTTTTTTGGTTTCTCTTTGAATTCCGCGTCTTTGGGTTCTTGCCCTGAGCTTGTCGAAGGGTTGTCCTGCCCGCCTCCTGCGGATTCGGGTGAACTCTTTTGAATCGCCTCTCCTATTTTAGACATTTCGGTAGAAAGTTCTTCAGTCGCTTTCTTGATTGCTTCCACATCTGTACCGTCTTTTACCCCACGAAGAGCAGTTATTTTCATATTTACCGTATCTTTCAATTCTTGAGGAATTTTTGCTTCATTATCTTTTATTGCTTTCTCGGCAGTGTAAATTATCATCTCTCCAGTATTGCGCACATCCGCACTTTCCTTTTTCTTTTTATCTTCCTCTGCATGAAGTTCCGCGTCCGCCTGCATCTTTTTAATTTCATCTTCTTTCAGGCCAGAACTTGCTTCTATTTTTATTGACTGCGTTTTGCCAGAGGTCTTATCCTTCGCGGTCACATTTAAGATTCCATTCGCATCCACATCAAAGGAAACTTCGATTTGCGGCATACCGCGAGGGGCGGGAGGAACACCGTCCAGAATAAATCTACCCAGGGATTTATTGTCAGAGGCCATCGGGCGCTCGCCTTGAACTATGTGAATCTCCACCGAGGTTTGATTGTCTGCCGCGGTTGAGAATACTTGGGATTTGTGTGAAGGAATGGTTGTATTTCTTTCAATAAGCTTGGTGCCCACTCCACCGAGCGTTTCAATGCCAAGTGATAGGGGGATAACATCTAAAAGTAAAACATCGCGCACGTCGCCCTGGAGCACTCCTGCCTGCACTGCGGCGCCGAGAGCCACCACTTCATCCGGATTGATGGAAAGGTTCGGGGTTTTGCCGAAGATCTTTTTCACTTCTTCCACAATCTTGGGCATTCTTGTCTGCCCGCCCACCATGATGATTTCATTCATGTCTTCAATCTTGAATCCGGAGGCACTCATCGCGCGCTTGGTGATCTCGACCGAGCGAGAAACATATTCGTCCGCAATTGATTCCAGTTGGGCGCGAGTCATTTTAAGTAGCAAGTGTTGGGGGCCTTGTGCGGTAGAAGTAATGAAAGGAATATTTATTTCTGTTTCAACTGCGGTAGAGAGTTCAATCTTCGCTTTTTCCGCCGCTTCGTCTAGGCGCTGGAGTGCCAGCTTGTCAGTACGTACATCCACTCCAGAGGTCTTTTTAAATTCTTCCGCGATCCAGCCGATAATCTTGTGGTCAATGTCGCGGCCTCCTAGGTGGCTGTCCCCATCGGTGGACTTCACTTCTATAACGTCGTCCCCTATTTCAAGTACCGATACGTCGAAAGTTCCGCCTCCGAAGTCGTAGACGACTATTTTTTCATTTTTCTTTTTATTAAATCCGTAAGCAAGCGCCGCCGCGGTGGGCTCGTTGATAATACGCTTTACATCGAGGCCGGCAATCTGCCCTGCATCCTTCGTTGCCTTTCTTTGCGCATCGTTGAAATACGCCGGCACAGTGATGACTGCTTCAGTAATCTTAACTCCGAGCTTCGCTTCCACGTCGGATTTTATTTTTGACAGAATCATGGCGGACACTTCTTCCGGACGCATCCATTTTTCTCCAATCTTCACTTCCACTCCGCCCGTAGCTCCCTTCTGAATTTTGAAAGATGCATTCTTCAAGTCCTTCTGCACTTCTGGATCGTCAAAGTTGTGGCCCATAAAACGCTTGATGCCGTAAACAGTGTTTTCTGGGTTGGTGACTGCCTGACGCTTGGCAAGGAGCCCTACTAGTCGGTCGCCATTTTTAGCAACGGCTACCACTGAAGGTGTAGTTCTATTACCCTCCACATTTTCAATAATTTTCGGCTGTCCACCCTCTATAACTGCCACTGCCGAATTTGTTGTACCTAAGTCAATTCCTATAATTTTTGCCATATTTTTTATTCTATTAAAATTTATAATAAATTAAATGAAATAAATTAGTTGTTTGGAAAAGCCATACGTAGGCCGACGGGCCGAAGTCCTGAGCAAATTTTCAGCAGAAAATTATGCGTGCTTTTCCAAACAACTAATTTATTTTATTATATACCAAGTCAATTATTTTTGCAAGTTTTTCGTGGTCGCGAACTACTTGTCAAAAGGTAATATATATTATAATATAGGGGTATGTCAAGCTATTCCAAAAGAATATTGAAAAAGTTGGCTGAAAAGTCCGCCTTGCCGGTAGAATTTTTAAAACCCAATGAGCCACAGGATGCCAAGATCTCCTATGCCATAACCCGTGCCCTGAAAAACCTGGTAGATAGTGGATTTGCTGAAATTCATAAATCGGAAAGGCAAAATTATGCTCGAATTACTCCGCGCGGCAAAACTAAATTAAATAGTTTGTTGCTGGAAGGCACTGACGCCTTGGTCCCCCAGACCTGGGACGAATTCTGGAGAATAATAATTCTGGATTTGCCGGAAGAAAGAAAGCGCGAACGCGAGAGTTTGCGCTACCTCCTGAAGAAAGCGAATTTTGTTTGTATAAAAAATACTGTCTGGATCTCCCCCCATCCGTACGAACACCTTTTCATGAATATTAAAAAGGACTTAGGGTTTTCTACCGAGCTCATGATCATCGTTACCGATAAATTAGACGAAGAAACGAATCACGCATTTCTGGAAGCAGCTCGCCCGTACCGAACGGCACGTTCGGGCAGGTAAATAATTAAATTACCTAACTCTAGCGGTCGCAAAAGTTAAGTAATTTCTATGTTGTTAAATTAAGCATATGCTAATTTTAACAACATACCCCATCTTCTACTTTAGTTAACTAAAGTAATTTAGTTTGGCAAAGTAGCTGGAATTAATAAACTTCCTTGTTATAACAGTTTTCGCAATACACTTTTTCTACCCTATCCGGTGAATAAGTAGTTTCGTATTCAGTTGGGCAGCGACCAGAATGACCATGGCTAGATACATTACATTTACATCTGTCGTGCCAGAGCATGCGGGGCGGCCGAAGATCGAAGCGACGTTTATAGCGGCAGTTCGGGCACTTCCTGGGAAATGGCACCTTCTCTTTACGATAAAAAAGTAATTCGTTCTCCGTGATGTTGTAATTTTTCGAGCAGGTTGTGCAAGCAAAAATTTCTTTTAAATAACTATCTGGCACATCTTCAATCTTGTCCGGAATGTCCGAACTCTTAATTGTCTCTTTGCCTTTTGTTCCCTGGACATTGTCTTCCCAATGCCAGCCCTTGGCTAGAATCTCCTCTTTTGAGAGCGGCACATAAAGATTGCCCTGAGTTTCATTGTAATATACTGGTGCTATCTCTGGTGGAAAAAATTCTCCATACTCCCCTGTTTTCCTCATGTGCTCAATAATCTTTTCTTTTAATTTTTGATAGTTTTCTTTACTGTACTTCTTATTGAAAATCATATACTCGCTCTTCTTGACTGACACACAGCCAAAAAGATTCTGGCTATTCTGGCAAGTATCAGAATACATTACACTCATATCGTCATAACAAAGGTGGCAGAATTGGCAATTTGAAACTCTGGTACAGCCCTGGCACTCATAACAAAGTTCAGTGTTCCAACCTACGTGATAAAGATCCATACAATTCTTAGTTTCAATACTTCCATAAATATATTTACAATCTTCACCTTTATTTACTTCGAAAGATTCTTTTACATTTTTACAATCATATAGTAAACTGCCAACCGAATTTATATTGCGTTCACTCACCACATAGCGATGAATGGTTTCTCTTTCAATCATTTTTTTGAATTCCTTATTTAATTTTTCTATGCTTTTAAAAGAAGAAAGGTTGAACTCTTTTACTTTCTTTAAATATTCTTCTCTGGTGTATTGCTTATTCTTAAACACGTAGCTTTTATTACGCAAGTTAGAAGACATAAAACACTCATTGCATCCATGACAATCGTAACAATAGTAACAGGAGGAGCAATCCTTTAAGAAGATGCCATATTGGCACTCGTAAGAAGTACGAGAGTCGATGACTTCATATAAACGTTCCCCTTTTTCATTAACAAAACTGCAATCTATGCATTCACGAGATTTTTGAATCCATGTAGAATAAAAAATATTTTCATTGCCGAAACAGGCAAAAGATAAATAAACATTTTTGTTATCGCCAGAGTGATTGGTATATTCGGAGTTTACGCTATTTTTATTCAAAAGCGCCATGCGCGGAACCTTTAGCTGAAGTTCATGGAATTGTTCGAAAAATGGTCTGGAAAAATCAAAATCACGGCTATATGAAGTAGTGTCCCAACCATCTCCCCACCAGCATTCATTGCAATAAACCTTGTATGGTTTATTAGGCGAATAAATTGTCACCGTGCTCTTCTTGCATAGATCGCAATTCCTCCTGTAAAGTGTGCGTTCATTCCTCCACGCATAGCGTCTCTGTTGTCGGCACTCCGGGCACCACGTCGGTGGTGGGACTTTTATTTTTTCATAGAAGTTAAAATCCTCTTCTTCTATGGTAAAGCTTTTCTGACAGTTTTTACAATTTTTTGTTTCTGATTTCATAATCATACATAACGCTTTATCGCGATCGCGAAATTATGTTATGCTATATTTTGCTTATAACATTCTTCGCAGGCAATTTTTTGATACCCCCATTCCGGCGGATAATAAGCCATTATATCCTTTTCGCAGTAAAAACATTTATAAAGGTAGTTTCTGATGATAGACATTTTTTTAATTCTTTTTAGCATGCGTAAATCAAAATGAAGACGGGGCAGAGCAAAACCCTTTCTTTTGTGAAATTCGTATTCGGCCGGAGAAATATTAAATCTATATTTGCTTTCCGGGCAAATGAGAGCTTGGTTAGAAATATTTTTAGGTGTTTCTTCAATTCTATCAGGTAAATCTAAAGATGAAATCCCGTCGGTGGAAGATAAATCTTCTTCTGACCAGTATCCTCCTTTACTTAAAATTTCCTCCTTTTTTAGGTCCGGAAAATAAATCATTCCAGAAGAAAAATTATATTCACAAAGTCCCATAGAATAGGGTAAAAATTCTCCATATTCACCCTTCTCTTCCATGTTTTTAATGATTTGAGTTTTTAATTTTTCATATTCGTTTTTAGAATATTGTTTGTTTAAAATACAATACTTTTTCTTCCGTAAACCAACGCAGCCAAAACAATATTCAACTTCAATACAATTATCTAGATATTCGGAATAACGCCCGTCTGACCAGACGGAATGTTTTATCTCGAAACCGCCGAATACGCCGCTGTTATCCCCGGAAACCTCGGTATTCCAGGTAAAAGTTTGATCAATAGAATCCTTGGTGTTCATGCCCCGTAATTGATTTCTGCAATTCTGGGATTTCTCCCAAGAAAAAACGTTTACGCATTTGTCGCAGTCGTTCAAATAATTACCGACGGAATTTGTCGTTCTTATATTAAAATTTTCTCGATGGACAATTTCGTTTTTAAGTAGATCCCAAAATTCTTTTTTCAAAGCAAATAAATTTTTATGTGATCCAAAGTTAGTATTTTTTAATTTCTTCTCATATTCTTCTTTGGTGTGTGGCTTGTTGCGTATATAGTACCGCTTGTTCCGCAAATTCCAACTCATGAAACAGTTCTGACAGTTGCGGCAGTCGAAAAGAAAATACGAATCTATGCAGTCCCTAGAATTTTCCGAAAAATTTAAATTGAATGAACTATGACAAAAAAGGCAATCGTAGGAGTTCTGTAGGTTAAAGGAATAAACGATATCGAAAGAGTCCTTGGTGTCTAAAACCCGGTAAAGGTAACTACAATTCTCACATTTCAAAAGCGACCGGCAAAGATAGCAGTTTTTTGACTCCCAAACATCATCACACCAATCGCAATTTGTGCTATTTTCTCCTGTTTGGTGCGCACGTGGGACTTTTTCCTGTAATTCTTTTAATTGCTCAAAAAATGGATGATTTGGGTCATAATTTTGCCCATATTTCATTGGGTCCCAGCCATCTCCCCACCATTCATGCGATTTATAAATTGGATATCTGGATTTTTCCGGAAGAACAGTTATCAAGTTTTCTCCAGACAAATCTGACACGCCTTTTCTGAATTTTCCAAACACCGAAAAAGCCCAGTGCAACTTAATTCGACATTCAAAACATTTGTTGGGTACTTTCAAGCCAACCTTGTCGTATAAATCCAAATCACCTGAATCTATTTTAAATTCATTCTGACAGTTTTTACAATTTTTTGTTTCTGATTTCATAATCATACATAACGCTTTATCGCGATCGCGAAATTATGTTATGTTGCGTTTGAGTCCTTATACTCATACACATTCACCCGCGCGGGGCGGATAACTCGCTCGCCTAGTTTGTAGCCCTTTTGAATTACGGCAGCCAGTTTGTGATTATTTTCTTTTTTATCGGTCACCACCACATCTATGGACTGATGCATGTTGGGATCAAAGTCCTCCCCCGCCTCGCCTATGGCTTTCACTCCATATTCTTCAAAAATTCCACTCATCTGCGCGTAAATGTACTCTACACCTTTGCGCCAGCTTGGCTCCACCTTATCCCAGGCCTCACGATTAGCGAAGGCAATATTAAAACTATCCATCACGGTCAAGAACCGCGCCAGAATCCGCTCGCGCATGGCCTCGGAAAATAGCGTTTTTCGGTTATCTTCTTCTTTTTTGTAATTAGCAAAGTCCGCTCGCTCCTTCTGCCAGCCAAGCAAATATTCTTCTTTTTCTTTCTTGGCCTGCTTTAAATCTGCCCTTAATTTCTTAAGGGTCTTCTTCAGGTCCTCTTCCCCGTCGTCGTTAAATTCAAATTCCACTATTTCCTCATCATCGTTCTCGACGCTCTCCGAGGTCGGGACTCCGATCCCTTCGGGCGTCGGAGCTTCCTTTTCTTTTTTCTCAGGTTCATCTGCCATACGGGCATCTTAGCACAAAAAAATCCCTCTTGAAAGAGGGATTTTTTATCGCTTAGAGCCACAACTCTCGTCCTCGCCGGCGCTCGGACTCGGTCGCAGCCCCCGCCTCGCTTTTGCTCACTACTGTTCGCAATATGGCTCTGGCCGAGCAAGCGTAAAGAAAAAGCCGGCGCAGGCCGGCTGTTTTCTATCGCTTGCTCCACTGTGGGGCCTTGCGAGCTTTCTTCAGGCCGAATTTTCGGCGCTCTTTTGCCCTAGGATCACGTTTCAAATATCCTAAGGTTTTTAATTTTGTACGAAATGCGGCATCAGAGAGAACAAGCGCGCGCGCAAGTCCGTGGCGGATGGCCTCGGCCTGGGAATGAGTTCCCCCGCCCTGTACATGCACCTCCACGCTCCATTTGATACTCGGCTTACCAGTAACTACACCTTTAATGATTGGATCTTGGATTAAGCGGCGTCCTTCTTCGGTTTTGAAATACTCTCGGCTATCTTTATCATTCACTAAAAAACCCGTCTTGCTGGCCTCGCGAATGCGCACTCGCGCAGTGGAGGTTTTCCTTCTACCTATCGCCTCGACATATGTTTCTTTTGATTTTCCTTTTTCTTGTTTGTCTGCCATCCCATTATAAATTTTAATTAATAATTTTTATTTTTTATTTCCCGTTTGTTGAATTTATAACGGGACAAGTATTAGTCCTCAATTTTTAAATTCTTCATCATTTCTCGGCGCAATTTGTTTCCGGGAAGCATTTGGTAAGTGGCTAGGCGTATTAATTCTTTTAATCCCTTGGTGTCTCTGGTTTCGGTGCCGCTTAGAATCCGGAGCCCTCCGGGAATGCCCGAATATCTGGTGTGATAAATCTCGGCCAACTTTGCGGGAGTAATGCGGAGCTTTGAAGCGTTCACCACCCGGACTGGAGCGCCGGAATAAACGTTGCGCTCGAAGGTAACTCTATTTTTACCCAAGAGCGAAATAGCCGTCTCCGAAGCTACCCGGCCCAGCGTTCTACCGCTTGCGTCTATCGTCTTTTCTTTTATATTTGTATTTGTTTTTTCTGTTTTCATGCGTTTTTTATACTAAACTATTTCCCAAAATTATACAAACTCAATAATCGCCATCGGAGCGCTGTCTGACCGGCGAGCGCCTAATTTTATTATTCTGGTATAGCCACCATTTCTATCTTTATATTTCGGGACAATTACTTCAAAAAGCTTTTTTACTTCTTTTTCCCTGTTGGCGAGCCGAGAAATAACTAATCTACGCGCAGACGGAGTATTCAACTTCGCATGGGTTATAAGCTTCTCAATAAAAGGGCGCAATTCTTTGGCCTTTGGGAGAGTTGTTTTTATTTTGCCACGCACAATAAAATTGAGCGCTAAAGAATTCATAAGCGCATTTCGCACTTTTCTCACTCTGCCGAATTTTCTTTTTGAATTACTGTGTCGCATAAATTAGGTTCTAGTTTCTAGGGGCTAGGTTCTAGTAATTACTCTTTCAAATTCAGGCCAAACTTGCCCAGAACTTTCTTAATCTCGGTTATGCCTTTCTCGCCGATACCTTCAACTTCTAACAAGTCCTCGCGTTTCTTTCTGGCGAGTCCTCCTAGGGTACGAATGTTGGCGGCCGTAAGCGCATTTAAGGTCCTGGTAGATAAATCCAGGTTATCAATTCTTGTTTTTAAGACATCTGTAAAATCATCATCTTTTGACTCGCTCTCTTTTCCCGCCTTTGCCCCGACCGGGGTCGGGGCTTCGGTCGGGACTTCCGGTTCCTTAAAATCAACAACAGCTTTTAGTTGGTTAATCATTATGACAATTGACTCTGAAAGCGCTTCGCGAGGGGATAATGTCCCGTCTGTCTCAACGGCAATACGCAGACGATTGTGATTGGTCTTGTCACCCACGCGCATATTTTCTACTTCATAGGAAACACGGCGAATCGGGGTAAAGATAGCATCCACGGCAATGGTGCCAATATCAACTTTTTCTTTTTGAATCACTTCCTTGGGAATAAAGCCAAGGCCTTTTTCAATTTTCATCTCAATATTCAAACTTACTTTACCCGTAATTTCAACCAGGTGTAAGTCCCCGTTCAAAATTTCTACTTGCCCGCCGGTTTTTATATCAGAGGCCAGGACTTCCTTCGGACCTTTGACGGAGAGAGTTACCGTCTGCGGCTCGTCGGAAGCCATTTTGAAACGAACTTTTTTTAAATTAAGAATTACCACAATTACGTCTTCTTTAATTCCATCCAAGGTAGAAAATTCATGCTGAATACCATCAATTTTAATAGAGGTAATACTAGCCCCCGGCAAAGAAGAAAGGATAATCCTCCTCAAGCTATTGCCTAAGGTATGGCCGTATCCGGGATACAAGCCGTCTATTTCAAAGACCCCCTTGTTGCCATCTTCCAAAACAACACGGGGTTTAGAAGGCATAATTATTTTATATTCAGGCATATTTATCTAAATTTTTAATTAATAATTAATAATTTTCAATTGAATCTAGCGACTATAAAATTCAAGCACGGAATTCAAATCAATAAAGGTCTCGGTTCGGAGTGGCTTGGCCAAAATTTTCCCCTCCATTTTACTCCAGTCAAAGGAAACCCATTTCGGGGCAACGTATTCTTTATTCTTTTCCACAATGCCCTCAAAAAGTTTTTTCCCTTTGGAGCCCTCACGAATCTTTATCAGGTCTCCCTGTTTAACTTCGTAAGATGGAATAGTTACTTTTTTATCGTTCACAATGAAGTGTCCGTGGGAAACCATCTGTCTCCCGGCGCGACGAGTGGGAGCTAAACCCATTCGATAGATTACGTTGTCCAGGCGGGACTCAAGTTCTTCATAAAATCTGTCTGCGATACCGGCGCCCTTCAAATGCGTAACTTTTGCAACATAGTTAGAAAGCTGTCGCTCGGTTATCCCGTAAGAAAAACGTATTTTTTGCTTTTCAATAAGTTGCGCGCCATATTCGGTCTGCGCTTTCGGGCGGCGCATGGCGCCACCGGGACTGGCAAACTTGCCGGACGCAGTTGAGAATTTAACGGTCTGGCATTTATCGTACACTCCAGGACCTAGGCGTCTACAAATTTTGAATTTTGGTTTTGATATCATAAATTATTTCTTCTTTCTTAAACTCGACGTGGCTTTTTGGCCTTCGGTCCGTTATGGGGCACCGGTGTCGCGTCTTTAATGGAAGTAATTTCTATGCCGTGCGCCATGAAGGCCCGGATCGCCGGCTCCCGCCCGGAACCAACTCCTCGCACCACTGCATCGGCGTCTTTCACTCCAATGGCTACTGCTTTACTGCCAATGATGTCGCCCACTTTGGAGGCGGCAAAGGGGGTTCCCTTTTTTGCTCCCCTAAATCCGAGTGCTCCCGCTGAAGACCACAGAAGAGTATTACCTATCTTGTCGGCAAAAAGTACTTTAGTGTTATTGAAGGTGGCATCAACAAATACGATACCGGAAACTATTTTTCTTTTGGGCGCTTTTGGGGCAGCTGTTTTTACTTCACCCTCCACGACTGGAGTAGCTTTTTTTTTATCTTTTATCTCATCTATAATTTTTGTTTTTCCCATATGTTTATCTATTGCTATGTTTTAGTTTCTTTTCTTCTACCAGAGGCCATGGTCTTTCTCACATTCCCCCGCACCGTTCTTGAATTGGTTTTGGTTCTCTGACCTCGCACTGGCAGACGTTTCAGGTGCCTAATGCCTCGGTAACTTTTTATATCTTTCAGTCGTTTAATATTGGCGGCTACTTCCCTCTTTAAGTTCCCTTCTATTTTTATTTTCTCAATTATTACGCGAATTTTATTTTCCTCACCCTCCGTTAAGTCCTTGGCCTTCTTCCCACGGTCAATTCCAACTTGATCTAAAATTTTTCGAGCAGTTGAAACACCGATACCATAGAGGCAAGTTAAACCAATTTCCAATCGTTTTTCGTTTGGTACTGTGATTCCAAGAATTCTCATAATTATTGCTTTTGTTTGTGCTTCGGATTAGAGCAAATCACGCGCAGGTGCCTAGCTCTTTTTACTATTTTACAGTTGTCGCATATTTTTCTGATGGATGCTTTAATTTTCATAATTTTAACCAAACTAAGGCAAAAACAAGGGAAAAACCCTTATTTTTCAACACTTATAGCTTTTTAGAAACCGTAATCTAAACCGTGGATAATATGATACACTATTCCCAAAAAAATTACAAGCAAAATTACAACCTTTTAATTATCCTACCTTTTCCACCATAGGGGTCCAGGACGACTTCCACTCCGTCTCCAATCAAAACTTTAATTCTATGCATTCGCATTTTGCCTCCTAGATAGGCGAGAATTTCTTTGGCCCCTTCGTTGCTATTTTCAATTTTTACTCGAAACAAAGTGGAGGGTAAGGCCTCAGTAACAACCCCCCTTACGGTTAAAACTTTTTCATTTTTTGAATCACTCATTTGGATAATTCACTATTATTTTTATATCGTCTTGGTCGTCCGGAAAGGATCTCTTCCAGAGAGGGCGTAGAACTACATCGGCGGACAAAACGTTTGGATACTGCGACAATATCTGGTAAAAATCTTGCTTGCTTTTACCCGCTATGTCGCTCTTTAGTTTGTTGTCGTCAAATTTCCAAACAACTTTAGGTTTGCCGGCCAAATTAAAACTAATATTCTCTACGTCGTTGCCGGATATTCCTTCCCTATTCAAGAAAGTAAAAGTTAAATCCCGAATATTGGATATAAAGATATCGCTTTCATCGTAGTCGGCAATGGCGGCTTTGGCAATTTTTTTCGCTAATTCTTTTTCTTCAAATAAAAATCCGAAGAATGTGCCTTTAATGCTAACCGGTACCTGCTCTCCCCCTAAAGAGGAATCAAAATTTTCCTCATCAATGTTCAGAAAAATTGCATCCTTAAACAAGACGAAACCCTCCGGAATAAGATCAGTTGCTTTCTTGAGAAGCTTCGCCTCTAGTAATGCTCGCATGTCATTGACTACAATTTCTTTC
The DNA here is from genome assembly GCA_001785615.1 of Candidatus Nomurabacteria bacterium RIFCSPHIGHO2_02_FULL_42_19. Lineage (GTDB taxonomy): Bacteria > Patescibacteriota > Minisyncoccia > Phycocordibacterales > UBA9973 > UBA9973. The sequence goes on from MFUG01000003.1 coordinate 57,600, forward strand.
TTGGCCGAAGGAATAGCGCTGGTCTTGCCCTTAAACCCGCCGGTGATATTTCCTTTGGATCTAGCGTAAAACTTAGAATATTTTGGTGTTCCCTTGAAACCAAAAATTTGAAAATCAAGCGGATTGCTATTATATTCCTCGCCCGCTTCGGCCGCGTAGACGCCTACTTCTACTGACCCCGGGGTAGTGCCCTTCAGGCCGGGAACAACTATTTGCTTTTCGGTTTTATAAAGTTTCCCGTTAGAGCCCTCTAGCCGTGTATTTATATCAAGTCGCTGCGTGGCCGTACTATAATTATTGTAAATAACTACCGCGCCTTTAGCCGACACCGAAACATCTTGCACCGCCCCACCCTCTATCATTTTACTCTCTTCGCCAGAAAGTACTATTAAGTCGAAAGATACACTCTCCCCCGTGCTAGTGTCCTTGGTGGCCGATATATTTTGATTAAATACTACGTCTTCTATTTTAGGATTGACAGAGATGGATGCTTCGCTCAAGAAAAAAGAAACGGCAAAGAACAGAAACACCACGGAAGCAAAGGCTACCAGCCAAATAGAATACCGGGGCCTTCTGCCCGCCACTAGAGGAGTCAAGTCCGCCTGTCTGGTAACTTTACTCAAAACCACCGGAGACCAAACTTTTTCCTCTACGGTTTCCTGTTCTGGTTCGGCCCTTTCCGTCTTTACCGCTTCTTTATCAGAAATCTCTTTTCTGAGATCGGACTTCATTTTTATCATATCCTGAAAGAAATTTTTAGCCATATTATATATTCTAATTAAAAAAACGATTAATGTAAATGGCCTCCAGGGCCAGAAACGGATCCCGAGTGACACTGCCCTTAAAGGTTGCAATACCGCTTAGGGTTTCCGTACCGAGAAAAGTAACTTCAAATTTTGACTCGGTTAGAGTGTATTGATTAAATTGTTCGGTTTTAATAATCTCCGAGAAAAAATCATAAAATTCTTTATCGACGGCTAAAAAAATGTTCGCGGGAATAGAAATATCATTGGAAAGATTGGCCAAGGACTCCTGAAACTTCTGTAGCCAGGATTTTTTAAGCTCTGATAAAATTGGTTCAAGTTTTTT
>MFUG01000004.1 GCA_001785615.1 Candidatus Nomurabacteria bacterium RIFCSPHIGHO2_02_FULL_42_19
GAAAGCCAGTCGCCCTTGTACATACCCGAAGCCAATGTTCCCAACTGTATTTAGAGTATCAGGTAGAGTAAACGAACCCTGATGAATTAGATCAGCTTGCTGTATTAGGCGTGTTGGTAGCGCCTGCGCTTCGGTCGTTTGGACCCCCAAGCCAAAATCAGGGTTATAAGTTAAATTTATTTGATTAGTTATGAAAAAGACCGCAATAACAGATATTGATATAAAAGTTGCCCAGTGCACGTGAGGGTGCTTGGGGTGATTATGCCAGTCCTCGTAGGATTGTTTAAGACCCATAGAAGTTTATAAAAAAATAACGATAAGTTTAACGCCTAAATTATATCATTTACCACGTCTTAAGCCAATTATTGTTAAGAACGGAAAAGTCAATGGAGTTCACAATGCCGTCATTGTTCAAGTCGGAAGCGGCGTCAGCGGTGAACCATTTACTGTTCATAATAGACCAGTCCAGAGAGTTTACTATGTGGTCATTGTTAATATCTCCGGCAATAGGAACTGGAGTGGGCGTTGGGGTTGGGGTTGGGGTTGGGGAACCGCTTAAATTCAGTTGAAAGACCTTAATTACTGGTTTGACACCATCTTGGAATCCTTCAGAGATATATATCTTTTGAGTAGCGGGATCATACGCAGCTCCAACTATGCGCGGGCTGACATTCGGTATTTGCCACGTTGCGTAGGGTACAATTTCCCAGTGTTGCTTCTGGCCGTTCTTTACTGTCAACAAATCATTGGCGTCGTAGGCCCAGACCATAGAATGATTCCCATTATCGCAGACTACTCCGCCGGGTTGATAACTAGCGCTATCACAGAGGTAGCCAAAGAAGAGCACGCTTCTACTACCTTCTGGAAATACAAGGCCCATGACATCAGTACCCATTTTGTAGAGAGAGTTTGGATTAGTACCATCATTCCAACTACCAAGTGTTGGGTGATTAGTGTCATATGCCAGTAACAAAGTGGCCGGAACAGGATTTACAGTTCCTATATTAGAGGGGTTATAGACGGAAGCTGCAGGTCCCCAGGATTGGACACCAGCAATGGCTGCACAACAACCACCAGTTAAGACAGGTCCGCCGAGAAGTGATTGCCATGCTTGAGGGATATGTGCCTGATAGTGTGAGACCCATCCTGGATAAGTAGAGCCGACCTTGACCGGGCCAGTGGCTGTCCCTGATGTTAAGCTCGTAGATGGTCTAGCAAAGTGTGAGAGAACATAACTCACATTGCCATCGTAGTATGACCAGCCGGCAAAATAAAATTTATTGTTGTAAGTCAGTAATGCTCCGGATTTTGCATTGACGCCTGAACTTGAACTGATTAGATTCATTTTTCCATTGGAAGCTTCAGCTAAAGGTTGGATAACAGAAGCTGTTCCACCAAGCGCGGGGATACTTATTTCACCAATCCATTGGTACCAGTCATGACCCACTAAGAATAATGAGTTATTGGCTGGGTTATATGTCGGGACAGTTCCGCCGTAAGCATATCCGGCGCCGCTGTGAGTTACGTCCGGATCATCAGGCACTTTGAATGAACCAAGATATGTCATGCTGTTTGACTGCAAGAGTGGTTGAGTGGTGGGAACAGGTGTCGGGGTAGGAGTTGGAGTGGGGGTAGGGGTTGGTGGTGGTGGAGAAGTAGGAGTACCACTGATTGTGAAGACGTGGATTCGCGGCTTGGTACCATCGCCCATATTCTCCGTCACGAATATCCTGTTAGTCGCGGGGTCAACGGCTACGCCACCAATGCCAGACGCTGTCACGTTCGGCAACCGGAAGGTGGATGTCGGTCGCACCGATCCGATAGCTTTTGTACCGGCCTTAACCGCGAGCAAGTCGTTCACATCATAAGCCCAAACATACGGTTCAATGTTCGGAGCCGTGGGACCGCCTCCCGAAATGTAGGAGCAAGGGCCTTTGCCATGTCGGCCCATGAAAAGAATCGTGCGTGTGCCGGACGGCAGAACCGCGCCATTAATCTGTGTCGTACCGTTGTAAATGTCGCTTAACGTAACGGTGTCGCAATACGGCCAGGGTACGGTCGTGGCGTCGTAGTGCAATAGTCGCGTGGCGGGAGTGGGATTCGTCGCATTAAGAAGTTGTGTTGGATTCACTAGCGCGATTGATGGCCCCCAACTCCAGAGACCTGCGATAGCATGCGGACTGGCACCATTGAGAAGTGTACCACCGAAAGATGATTGCCATTCGGACGGGATCGGTGCGAAGAAGCCCGCGTGGACACCCGCGTAACCTGTACCAACTTTGAACGGCCCGACGAGAGTGCCGGCGGCCGAGAGATTGGTGGACCGAACGAAGTGAGAACTGTTGGCAGTACCACTGCCGTCGTAGTATGAGAAGGCAGTTACTATTAACTTATTTCCTTCAACCCACAATCCACCAACTTTTTTCGAGTTTGGATCATTCGGGTTAATCTGGGTTATTCGCCCTTCTAGTGCATCTCGCGGTTGTTGAAGTTCGGTCGCCTGTCCACCGAGAGCTGGGATAGAAATTTCCCCGACGGTCTGCGTCCAGTCGTGACAAACGATAAATAATGAGTTGTTGGTGGGGTTGTAGGCGATCTCTCCGTTCGTCCACTCACAATACTGCCCGTTGTTGACATCGCGCATTGAGGGGATGGTGAAGCTACCCTGATGCACGAGATCACCAGCTGTCAGAATACGTGTTGGTAAGGTCTGTGCCTCACTTTCTTGAATACCTATACCAAAGTCAGGGTTATAAGTTAAATTTATTTGATTAATTATTAAAAAGGTCGCGATTAAAGATACTGAAACGAAAGTCGCCCAGTGCGCGTGAGGATGTTTAGGGTTATTATGCCAGTCCTCGTAGGATTGCCTTAAGCTCATGAAAATTTATAAATTTAGTCGTTTCTGGCGGAAAGTTATTGATAAATTTAATTATTTGAATTATATCATTCTACGGCAAAGTTATGCTGTTGATAACCACCGGGCTCTTGGGCCGGTCATTTTCATCAGTGGCTGTATTTTCAATGCTCATAATCGTATCCATGCCCGCCGTCACCCGACCAAAAACGGTGTGTTTTCCATCTAGAAAGTTATTTGAAGCAACGTTAATAAAGAATTGAGAACCGTTGGTGTTCGGACCAGCATTAGCCATGGATATCGTGCCTATGTCGTTCTTATTATTCTTATTCCCTTCGCCTAGTTCGTCGGCAAATTTATAGCCCGGCCCGCCAGTTCCCCACAAATCCATTTTTGACTCATCCTTGGTAAGCGGATCCCCTCCTTGGATCATAAAGCCCTTGATGACTCTGTGAAATTTTGTGCCATCGTAAAATCCTTCTCCTGCAAGCTTCACAAAGTTCGCCACGGTATTCGGCGCTTGCGCCTCAAAGAATTCAATTGTTATATCTCCTTTATTTGTGTGTAATATCGCGGTCATGGATTTTTGTTCAATGTTATTTTCTAGCGCACTTTGACTTACTTGATTATTGTCTCTTGTAAAAAACCAAATACCAACCCCAAGCAAAACAAGCACAATAATATATTTACTCATCTTGGCATTATACATAAAAAGTTTCGGTGAAATAAAGTGGACAAAAAGGAAAAATAGTGTATAATTGAGAGAAAGGAGGGCATATGCTGCTCTCGTTGTTCGTCCAGCGGGTCGGCCGGGAGGTCCGGCGCTTGCAAAATAAGCGCCGAAGGGTGGCGCGAAAAGCACGTTGGAATGATGATCAATACTGGTCGCTCCAGCAAAAAAAGTGCGATGAGGACAACGCTAAGTTGTTGTTCCGGTCGCAAAACACAGGGCGCGGGGACTCATCGTGAGTACCCGCGCCGCACTACTTCTAGTCCTCTTTTTTGTAGAAATGAGCTACTAGCACTATGGTGATCAAAGCAATAAAGGTAGTAAGCGCGAGCATCGGTATTGAAATATATCCTCCAAATTCACGAACCAACTGCTGATAACAAGAAACCCCGGAAGCATCACAAGGCAAGGCAGAACCTTCGCCAAAATAGTAAAAGAAATTTTGATAAACGGAAATCACGAAACCAACGGAAAGCAAAGGCAAGACATATTTTACGATTTTTCTGTCTTTCGCCCAAATTGCAACTCCAAAAATAAAAGGAAGCGGGAGCATAAACACCCTCTGATACCAACATAGATAACAAGGGACAAAACCAACTATTTCTGAATACACCAGAGTAAATAGCGAGGCCATCAGGGAAATGATAAAACCAAGCGTTAAGTAATGCTTATCAATGAAAGCAAGATAAGCATTCTTCTTCGGCCCGATAAAAAGCAGAAACAAAGCAATAGCAGAAAAAACTTGTAGCAAGATTGCGCCACTGCCTAAAAATAAATTAAGATAATGTACGGAATCAGACATAATTACTGAGTTAACTCATGAGTTAATTATTGAGCCGGAAGTTCGCAAGAAGTTTTTTCCGCCAGTTCTGCCAGAGCGATTTCTCCGGTTAAGCGCGAACCATCAGCGAATTCCCAAGTAGGATAACTTTTTACTCCCTTATCTATACAGATTTGTGTTTGACTCTTGCCGTCAGCAGTGGAACATTCAACATAAGACAAAAGCTTGGCGGAAGAACCGAACATTTTTTTCTGCGCCTGACAATGCGGACACCAGAAAGCGCCGTAAAAAGTCGCGCCTTTATCTCCGAGACATTGGGCAAAAGCATCGTATACTCCGGGACCTGGTGGAGGTCGATTTGAGCGGACCAGGGCCGTACTGACAACTCCTAAAACCAGAATACCTATAATTAAAAAGAAAATTTTAACGTTATTCATCCCGTACGAAATAGGACGCGTACGCTTAAGCGTTTTTGTCCTTTTTGTTATTAATAATATATTTAATCAATTTCATAATTTTGTTTATTTTATGCGTCCGCGATTTCGTTCGGGATTATTCAACCTTCAAGGTCCCTTTCATGCCTATGGCACGATGACTGCCTACAGAACAGTAGTACTCAAAGCTACCAACTTTATCGGCGGTAAATTCTAAGACCTCGGTAGTCGGCGACTGGGCTTGCTTGGCGGCTACACCGAACTCGTCAATCTTGAAATCATGAAATCCTCCGGTATTGTTAAAAGTGATTTTTACTCTGTCTCCTTTTTTAACCGTGATTAAAGAAGGGGTGAAAGAAAAGTTCTGGCCGGATACGGTAAATTCTTTTACCCCAAAAACTATCATTTCTTCAACTGGGGGATCTGTACCCAATACTGGCATCATATTTGATACCGGAGATGTCTCCTGATTATTCACACTATCCGTCGCCGGTGCCTCTACCGGACTGCCTTTACCCATAAAAAACACAGCTCCCAATACAATCAGAACCAAAACAATTATTACCACAAAAGTATTTTTCATCCCATTAAAAAATTAAATTAATAAAGCCAACCTTTTACTCAAGTCCGTTAATTTTTTAACGGGACAAGTATAATTTCATTATAGCATAACTCTATTGATATTGTATATAAATTGGCTGGGGATTTAATTTAAGCAAATCCGCGGGAGTCATCAGCACAGTGCCTGGAGTTAAAATATCATTTTTATAAAACAACTTAAAGCCGGTGAATTGTACGGGCTCTTTGTAAATGAATTGCTGGTAAGTATTCTTTTTTTTCGCCGCTCCGCCCCAGCCGTCCATGTGCATGACAATTTCCACTTCCGGCAGGGGTTTTATTTCTTTATAGTTAGTCACCATCTTTTGGGTATAACGATGCACTACCAGAATTTTCGGAGTTAGATTATTTTCTTTGACCAATTTGGCTAAATAATTGGCAGTGAAATTTATATCAGCGCTATCGAGCGTACCCACGACTTTGCCAGGCCTAATTTCGGTTTTCATAGAAAATTCAGGATCCACTCCTAAATGCACGTTCGGCATTTTCAGATATTTTTCCAAGAGCGGCACTTCAATCTGTAAAGTACTGAAGCCGACCTGTAGATCCAAAAAAATGAGGGCATTTATTTTCTCGGCTATTTTAAGTACCTTGTCTATTTCAACGCTTGGCATACGAGCGCGATATTTACCATCCACCCCTGCACTGCCCTGCGCCACAACAGCGATATAGTGTAATGCCGGAATTACCGGAGTACTGGGGTCGGCTGCCTCCCATTTCTTAACTTCTACCTCTAGTCGCGAGAGCATTTCCTCCAGCGGATATTCTCCGAGCACTCCCATTTTGGTTGAATATAAATTCCCATAATAGGCGACAATGCGCTTGAAAGGCAGAATCGCTCCGCCATTCGGATAAACGGTCTTGACTGGCCAGAGGGTCGGCTTGGGCGGAGGAGGCACATTCGGTTTGCTAATCTCAGTGCCTTCCTCGCCTACGCTCGTCGGGAGTGGGGTCGGGAGTGGAGGATTGTTGGCCAATTCATTTAATTTTTTATCATAGGCCACCGTATCAAGCGGAGGAATAACTGGTGCAAATATTTTTTTTACAATACTGTTTAGAGTGTCACCCTTTTTATAAGAAAAAGCGCTGCTGAAAAATTCCGGAAATGAGAAAAAAAGTACCAAAAATGAAAACACCAAAACAGCCGCAAGCCGGAAATGCGGGCTCTGGAAAAATAATTTTAATTTAGGAAAAAATTTATTTTTTATATTCTTCAATAAGATATTTTAAGCGCCGACTGTTTAGTATTAGAATTCTATATAGTTGAAACTGCGGGGGGCAAAGTTGGCCGAAACAGTGGTCGAACTGCCGACAGCCACCGAGCACGTCCCAGTTCCAGAGCAGGTCCCGCTCCAACCCACAAATGTATAGAAGGAGGAACTCGGAGTTGCCGTCAAGGTCACGGTAGTGGGTGAAACATAAGTTACCGAACAAGCAGCGGGTGTGCAACTACCATTAATAGTACCGTCATTACTGCTGATAGTACCCCCAGCGTCTCCAATTACCGTAAGGGTATACGTCGGTAGAGCTGCGTTTACAGTTATAAAAACGGAGGGTGGTGTTTGATCACCAAACCAACCCGGTGGTATGTTGGGCGTATAAAGAGTGTTGTATGCATCATGGACCATCTGCCACAGGAAATTACAATTCATACTAGTTGCACTTGTGGTAGTACAGCCACGTCCTGTGAAAATACTACTTGGAGCAGTGAGGTCAAACGTGAACACTTTAGTAGCGCCTATAGCGACGTCGCTTGTTATGTAATCCCACCATTTACCCCATGGGCCTTCATTTACTGGGGGGCTAGGCTCCAAAAGGCCAATACGGTAGAAAGCATCTGAATCCCAAATAGTAGTACCGGTATTCTTCATGGTAATAGTAACTTGAAATACCTCGTCAACAGTCACACTTGCCGGAACATTTTGCGAGATAAATTCGGCGCCATCTACTGGAGCCGCCGCAAGTCCGAAATTGAGATCAAAGTTGTCCCAACCATCACTGTTTCCGTCTGTATTAACAACAAACCCAGAAATATCATTGTTGGTAGTTGGAGCAGTAAAAGATGAGTTAAAGCGAACAGTGAAAGTGGTAGTGCGTGTATTGCCAGAAACTGTGTTGATACAAGAATCAAGAGAATAGATATATTGGCTACCATAAGAACCTTGAAGAAGTGCATTACCACCACCATTTCCAGTACAAGGGACAGACCATGCTGGCTCAGTTGATGACCAAGTAAAATATCCTCTTGCTTTAGCTTCGGTTCCATCACCATTACTGCCTTGAAAGTTGATCAATGCGTATTCGGAAGAAATTTTAGATCCTCCACCTGGATCAGAACCTGTTACCACAATATTGTATTGCGTAGAATTGTCAGGCACTATGGTAGGAGAGCTGATAGTGACATTGTCAACGGTAGGCGGTGGTGCGGCATTACATACAACAGTCCCGGAAACAGCGGCAGGACTATATACACCATTAGCCATTGCATGAATCCACCAATTATATGATGCCCCCGGAGTGACAGGGACCGTATCGGTAGTAGTGGTGACGAAATAACCATTTATATCGGGAGGGTCACTGATAAACCAACCTCCGTTATCATTTGCCAAAAAGTTCAGATTGATGAGATACGACGTTGCCCCGGCAACTGGATCCCAAGACCGAGTAAGTTGATTACCGGCAGCATTACAAACTGAATTTAAACCAGTGGGAGAGCTAACGCTTTCTGTAACATTTATACCAGCGCCGCTATTGCCTTGGCAGGTCTCACCAAACCACCCATGACCGCCTCCATCATCCACCATCTTCCAGTTAAAGGGATACGTTCCCGTTGTTCCTGGGGCGGTAGCGTTAATGGTAAAGGTTACTTCTTGGTTGGTAACGATTGGCTGGGAAGGAAGAGGTATTCGATTCAACGCCCAGGTCATATTGTCCTGTGGTTGAGACCCGAGTGAATACTCGCCGGTGGCGTTCTCCCAAGTAACACCCCCTGTATTTTTCATAGTGGCTGTTGCGGTAAACGCCTGATTGACTTGAACCGTTGCCGGAGCAGTGATACTGACACAAACCGCATCCGCATTCGCAGCTGTCGAATCAATTGTTATGTCCCTACTATCTTGCACGGTCTGCTCACCCTGGCCAGTAGGACCGCTAGCTGATATATGAACGGTTCCCTGGCCGGAGCCAGCAAGAGCCGTGCAGTTGGCATAAGGATTATACGGATCATCAACCCATGAACAATTAATATCGCCGGTTGTCCAAAAGTCTCTCCCACTCATATACCATTGCCAATTCCAATAAACATCAAAAGTGTCATTTACCGCCACTTGGGTAGGTACACTGGTAAAATTGGCGCTGACTTTTCGGCCCTTTATGATAAGTGGTGGTCCATTACTAACCTGACCGTTAACCGTTATGGGATTGCCGGTGAGGTTCCATTTTGCATCATTAGCATAAAGTTGCATCATAAAATGGTTGTATGCTAGTGAATAGTCATTCGGATTAACATTGAAAAATTCAATCCACACCGAACGAGGCGGCGCGTCATCTATTACATCAATGTTTGTAGTAGCCCAACAGGGACCATTTAACCAAATACCGTTACCATTTAAACACCATTCGGCTCTACCATATCCCTCTCCGATTATTTCTATATACTGGCCGACAGCCATACTACCTAAACCGTATATCTGATGCCCCCCGCTATACTCAACATATTGAAAAGAGGATCCGGGACAATAACCGCTTTCGTTTACACCGCTGACCTCATCAAGGTAGTCGCATAAAATAGCCAGAGAGCTCTGCCAATCCGAAGCATGAACCGTAGTAAAATTACTAAAAAAATAACCGGTCGTAAAAAGTATTGGTATTAAAAATAATATTGCTTTTTTATTTAATGGCATATTATTCGTATATCGGTACATTATAAATTATTTCATTTGCCGTAAATTCCGTCTTGCCATAAATATTTTTCTCGCTTTTGGCGGTAATGCTTATACCGCCGGTATCCTCCGAATCGTGTTTCATGTCCTCTGGAGTAGCTTCCGAATTCTGACGAGGTAATTTTTCTGGATAAAATGCCTCTCCTCTGCCGGCAATGCCATGAGTATAAGCACTCGCCGGGATAACGAAGCCCGATCTAATTATTTTGGTCTTTGGAGAGATAAAAATTTTGACCGATTTAAGCGTTTTATTTTCTTCCGGTTTCTCCGTGGTGGAGAGAATATATACGGCATCGGCTAAAATCTGCCCGTTCTCCACCGACCGAACATTGGCCATAACAGCAAAGGATTCGGGCCCCTGCTTTAACAACCAAGCAACACCAATGGCTAGAATTACTAATGCTAGTAAGGAAAAGAGGAAATATTTAAATTTGGAATGTTCTCCCATGCTTCAATATTATACATCACTTCTGGAAAAATATACATATCATGTGGATAAACCCGTCTAGAATCGGAGCTCCAACGGTTCAAAGTTATTATGCAGTCCGTCCTCACAAGAACATTGGACCAGCTCGTGCGCATGGTTGGCGCAATCCGGCGCCTGGCAGACACCCGGTGCACTGGACACCCCCCTGCATCCCCCGAGACAGATGTAATGTTCTGCCGGTTGTTTTTTTAT
>MFUG01000005.1 GCA_001785615.1 Candidatus Nomurabacteria bacterium RIFCSPHIGHO2_02_FULL_42_19
CCCACAGTTGCCACCGGCACTCCGGAAGGCATACTGACGGTCGAGAAAAGAGAATCAAGCCCGTCCAAACTTTTTGTTTTTGTGGGTATGCCGATGACTGGCAGGGTCGTTAAAGATGCTACCACTCCTGCTAAATGTGCCGCCCCGCCGGCGCCGGCAATTATTACTTTTACTCCGTGCAGAGGCGCGTTGGTGGCATATTTATGTACTAAATTAGGAGCGCGATGCGCCGAGGCGACTGTTATATCATAAGCTATTCCAAACTCCTCAAGTACCTTCGCGGCTTCAGACATAACCTCTAAATCCGAATCGGAACCCATGATTATCCCGACTTTGATATTCTTTTTCATTAGTCCATCTTATTATTTTTTACCCTCTAAAGCAAGCGCTTTTTGGCCGATGTCTTTACGATATTGCATTCCCTCAAAAGAAATTTTCCCTATGGCTTTGTAGGCGTTGCCCAGTGCTTCCTTTAAAGTATTACCTGTAGCGCTAACACCCAGCACCCTTCCACTATTAGTTGTGAGGCCTTGCCTCACAACTTTAGTGCCAGCATGAAAGATCACTATATCTGGCTCTTTTGCCGCGTCTTCAATGCCAGAAATTACTTTCCCCTTTTCATATTTACCTGGATAACCGCCGGAGGCCAAAGCAATATTGCAAGCGAATTGTTTTTTCCATTTGATTTCTTGGTTCTCAAGTCCCCCATCAATGCTTGCTTCAATAAGGTCTAACAAGTCAGAATCAAGTAGCCGCATGTAAACTTGTGTTTCCGGGTCGCCAAAGCGCGCATTAAATTCAAAGACCTTCGGGCCCTCATCGGTCAACATTATTCCTGGATATAAAATTCCTACGAATGGCCTGCCTTCTTCGGCCATACCCTCGATAGCTGGTTTTACAATTTTCTTTTCAATGCGGGAGAGGAGCGTGCTATTTACGAATGGTAACGGCGCTACTACTCCCATGCCTCCGGTATTGGGACCGGCATCGTCGTCATAAACGCGCTTGTGATCTTGCGATGCCGGAAAAATTTTCCACGATTTTCCGTCTGAAAGCGCGTGAATAGAAATTTCTGTGCCTTCTAAAAATTCTTCGATCACAACTTCATTGCCGGAAGCGCCAAAAACTTTACCCACTAAGATTTTATGGAGCGCCTCAATTGCTTTTTCTTTTGTTTGCGCAACCGTTACTCCCTTGCCAAGCGCAAGCCCGCTTGCCTTAACCACGACGGGTACTGGTCCTTTTTCTATATAAATTTTTGCTTTTTCAAAGTTATTAAAGACCTCATGTCGGGCCGTTGGAATATTATGTCTTTTCATGAAGTCCTTGGCATACGCTTTTGACCACTCGAGTTCTGCCGCGGCCCGGGTCGGACCCCAAATACGGAGACCAGCTTTTTGAAATTCGTCTACTACCCCCTGCGCCAATGGGTCATCCGGAAGCGCTAAAGTAATATCAATTTTTTCCCGTTTTGCAAATTCAATTAATTTTGAGATATCTGTGGCAGAAATATTAATATTTTTTCCTAGTTCGGCAGTACCACCGTTTCCGGGAGCAAAGAAAATCTCTCTTGCTCGTTCTTCTTGCGCTATCTTCCAGCCGATCGCATGCTCCCTGCCTCCCCCGCCAATTATTAAAATTTTCTGTTTTTTTTCTACCATGATTTTCGTTCTAATGTTCTAACGAACTTTAGAACATAGTTTCTCTAGGACCTCCACGTATAACTGATTTTCTTTTTTCTTTAGGCGGGCGTATAGCGACTCAACTGTATCGTTAACCATAATTTTTTCATATGTTCTTCCTAAAACCGGACCAAAATCAAAGTCCAAAGTTAAAAAATGTATCGAAGAGCCGGCATAAGTGCTCTTTTCGTCCAGAAAATTTTGAATGGCCTTGGTGGTAAGCATGCCTTTATTCCAGAGTGCCTCTGTGCCGTCGGGATTTTTAACTTTCCCAGCAACTGTGTCCGGGATTAACCCAGGGTGCAAATTCAAAATTTTATTTGGATACACTAGAATAACCTCGTCTAAAATAATTTGTTTCCAACCAGTGAGGGCTATATAGTCGGGGTTTATTTTTTGTAAAAGTGGCAAGAGCTCCTCCTTCGCTCCACAAATTTCTATTTTTAGTTTGTGCGCTTTTGCGTGTTCTAGCCCTAAAGCATTTGGAGTGTCGGAAATTACCGCGCAAATTTCTGCTTTGATTCTGCCTTTTTCAATCCCGTCAATGATGGCCAGGAGATTAGTGCCGGCGCCAGTATTGGAAATAAGAATTGCTATCTGCATGAGTTGATTTTACTCCTTAGGTACGTCATAGTTTATTTCCTTAGCGCGTTCATGAATATCGATTGGATATACCCCGTCAAAAGAAGAAAGTGAAAGGCGCTCCTTCGGCAATTCGGTGGCTTCAATCATTCCGGGAATAGAGAGATAGGAGAGCGATGTAGCCCCTAGAAATTTACAGATTTCTTTTATGGTCTTCTTTGACCCTATCAATTCGTTTTGTTTAGGAGTATCAATGCCATAAAAGTCAGGAAACTTTATCGGCGCAGAACTTACCAAGAAGTGAACTTCTTTCGCGCCGGCTTCAAAAAGCATTTTTACGATTTGCTTGCTAGTGGTACCACGCACGATGGAGTCATCCATTACGGCGATACGTTTACCACGAATCACGTTTTGCAGTGGGGTAAGTTTTAGTTTCACTTTTTCTTCGCGCACTTCTTGAATCGGCTCGATGAAAGTGCGATTAATATAACGATTTTTAGAAATAGCCATTTCAAATAAAATGCCTGATTCTTCAGCATAGCCCATGGCCGCGGAGATGGCGGTGTCGGGCACTGGAATTACCATATCCACATCTATTTTGTGCTCGCGCGCCAGCATCTTGCCGAGATTTTTTCTTACTTCATATACCAATTTACCAGCAATAACACTATCGTATCTAGCAAAGTAAACATATTCAAAGATATCAAGCTTAGGATCTGCCTTGGCCAGGATTCTGCTTTCTATTCCCTTCTTGGTTATAACTACCATTTCCCCGGGCTCAACTTCTCTTATAAATTTTGCTCCGATTGTCTCTAGGGCGCATGTTTCAGAAGAGACGATTGTCTGCTTGCCTTTTTTACCGAGGACAAGCGGCCTAATACCGCAAGGGTCGCGAAAAGCGACCAGAGTATCGAGTCCAAGGGCTACGCAAGAAAATGCTCCGGTGAAAAGCGGATAAGCCGCGGCTACCGCGTCCGGCAATGTTTTACCCCTTTTCATATAAAGACCTATCGCTCCGGTCATCAGTTTTGAGTCCGAATAATTCTCGGTTATTTCATTATTGCTTTTTAGAAAATCAATTAGGGCCTTTACGCTGGGCAAGTTGCCATTGTGTCCGAGCGCAAAAAGGTTGTCATAGACAAATGGTTGGGCGTATTCAACTTCTAGGCCGGAAGAAGTTGAATAGCGATTGTGTCCGATTGCCGCGAAGCCCGGCAATTTGGTCAGAATTTCTTCAGTATAAATTTGGCTTACTAACCCTGCATCTTTATGTAAACGTAGTTTCTTGCTGTCGGTCGTGGCAATGCCGGAGTGTTCCTGTCCGCGGTGCTGAAGGGAAAACAGGCCGAAATACGTTTCCCTGGCAATGTCTGTAGGCGAAGAAGTCCCATTTCCAAAAATTCCAAAGACCGCGCATTTCTCGTTTAGATCTTTTTTCATTTATTAAAGTAATTAATGGCGTTTCTAAAAATAATAATCCCCACTCCTCCCTCCTCCAATTTTCCTTCTTTTTTATTTTGATTTTTTCTAATTTGCCACAATGGACTCTGGTGGGCAAACGTTGCTCGCTCCGGGTGCGGCATAAGTCCGAGCACTCTCCCATTATATGCGTTTACGCCCGCAATGTCATGTTGCGAGCCATTTGGATTTGCTCCCAGGTTTTGGAATTTACAAATATCTCCTTTGGCGTAAGTGAAGGCGACTTGCCCTTTTTTCTTCATACTTTTATATTCTTTGGGGCTGATAACGTACCTGCCTTCACCATGCGCTATGGGAATTGAAAGCTGTTTTACCCCCTTAAGCCATGGACTGTTTCCTTCCACCTTCAAGTCAACCCAACGGTCAAGGTATTTCCCGCCACTGTTGTATGTAAGCGCGCCGGGTAAAATTCCTAAGTTGGTTATAATTTGGAATCCATTACAAATACCGATGGTTAAAGTGTCGCGTGTTAAAAATTCTTCCAGCTCTTTCGCTAAATGATTTTTGAATTTGTTAGCATAGGCCTTGCCGCTGCCGGTGTCATCTCCATAAGAAAACCCGCCCGGGAAAGCCATGATTTGATAATCATTTAACAGTCCTGGACTCGCCACAAGATCATTAATGTGTACAATATCCGCCACACCTCCAGCCCGCTCAAAAGCGAATTTTGTTTCCTCTTCGCAGTTAAGCCCGTACCCCGACATTATTATTATTTTTGGTTTTTTATTTTTCATTTCATTGATTCAGAAAAACTGTGATAAATGGTGTAAAGTTTTTTCACATCCGTATCCACGACTTTTTTTGTGTCGATAATTATCATTTTCCCATTTTTCGAGACCATGCCTAGCCGCGCACATGAAGTTCCTCTCATTATCTTTTCAAATTTCTTTGTATTTTCCGGTGCGACAGAAACAAGAATTCTTCCTTGGCTTTCAGAAAAGAGTTTGGCATCTAACGATTTTATTCTTCCTGGCAAGTCCTTAATTGAGATATCACACCCCACCATTCCACCTACAGAGGCCTTGGCAAGCGCGATTCCGAGCCCTCCAGAAGTAACTGAAAGCGAGGAAGCCAGTAATTCTTGCTCTATAGCATGCTCTAAAGCAAGATAGGTCTTTAAGTTTTTCTTTAGATCCACTTTCGGCACAGTACTGCCAATCCGTGAGCTTTTTTCTTTCGCGGCTAAAAATTTATAGTACACAGAGGCGCCAAGCTCTTCGTGTGTTTCTCCTAGTAAATAAATTATGTCACCCGAGTTCTTAAATTCCGGTGAAACGATTTTATAAATGTTTTTTATCACCCCAATAGTAGAGATAAGGAGAGTCGGTGGAATAGAAATTTTAATCGGTTTGCCTTTTTCATTATAACCCTGAAAGTCGTTAAACATACTGTCTTTTCCAGAAATAAATGGGGTGCCGTAACCGACAGCATAGTCATAGCAAGCCCGCACCGCGTCTACAAGCTCAGCCAGACGCTTTTTATCATATGATGAGCACCAACAGAAGTTGTCTAAAATGGCTAGGTGGGTGAGCTTGCCGCCGGCACAAATTGCATTTCTAACTGCGGTGTCTAAAGAGCAGGCCGCCATATGGTAAGTATTAATGTCGGAATATGAAGGCGTCAGACCGGATGATAAGATTACTCCTTGGGGTGAAGACAAAACCGGCTTGAAAACCTGCGCATCGGTATTGATGCGACCTCGGCCAGAGAGGGGCTTCAATACCGAGGACGCCTGTACTTCGTGGTCGTATTGCTCGGAGATGAACGAAAATCCGCTGACATTATTGTTGGAAAACAAGTCCTCTAAGATTTTTGTCCGGGCAGATCCGATTGGTAATTTAGGATTAGAATATTTATGAATCGAAGGTGTGGTAGTAAGATTTTTTTTAGGCAAACCATTATGTAAAAATTCAAGTTCCAAATCCATAATGATCCTGTTTTCATAAGAAACCACACACCTTCCAGAGTCAGTGAATTCTCCTATCATGGTCGCTTCCACGCCACGCCTCTCCATCAGGGCCTTAAATACCTCCCACTTTTTTTTAGGTATTGCTAGAGTCATTCGCTCCTGTGATTCGGAAATCCATATTTCCCAAGGCCGTAACCCAGGATATTTAAGCGGCACTTTCTCCAAAAACACTTTCGCCCCATTGCACTCCTTAGCCATTTCGGCCACAGAGCAAGAAAGCCCCCCAGCGCCGTTGTCAGTGATGCTATTGTATAAATTCATTGCTCGCGCTTCTTTTATGATGGCGTCGCTAAATTTCTTTTGAGTAATAGGGTCGCCAATTTGCACCGCGGTGGCCGGAGAATTTGAGTCCATCGCGACCGAAGAAAAGGTGGCGCCGTGTATACCGTCTGCCCCGACCCTGCCACCGACAACCACGACATAGTCCCCTGCCAGGGCCTCCTTTTCGTGCGAAAGTCGATCATTTATTTTTCTTGGAATAAGCCCGACCGTGCCGGCAAAAACCAACGGCTTGGCCCGATAGCGATTGTCAAATTTTAGAAAACCGGAAAGAGTTGGAATGCCGGAACAATTTCCTCCCACATTAATACCCTTTATCGCTCCGTCCATAATTCTTTTTGGCAACATTGTCGGCTGGGTGAGATTTTTATCGGCAAAAAACTTTTTTTCATCCTTCGGTTCTCCAAAACAAAAACCGTAAGTATTGGCTACCGGTTTAGCGCCTAAACCAAATCCGATGGTGTCGCGATTTACTCCCACAATTCCGGTCATGGCGCCACCGTAGGGGTCGAGCGCCGAAGGACTGTTATGCGTTTCTACTTTATGAGTGATTAAAAATTCGTCGTCAAAAATAATGCCACCGGCGTTGTCTGAAAAGACCGAAACGCAAAAATCGTCATTACCTTTTTCCCTGCGAATTAAATTGGTCGCGCCCTTAATGTAAGTTTTATACAAACCGTCTTTAATATCATCAATGGGATTTGCAAAAATAGTGTGTTTGCAGTGTTCCGACCAGGTCTGCGCCAAGGATTCAAGCTCAATATCACTCGGGTCTCTTTCTAATTTTATAAAATATTCCTGAATGGTCTTCATGGACTCCAGGTCTAAAGCCAAAGGGCCCCTGCGGGTCCTTGTATCTATGTCCATAATTCCTTCTTTACCGATTCTAGTTAACTCTTCGTCTGGCACAGAGAGTGGCACGCCCATAACAGGAGTACTTTTTCTTAAAACTACTTCGGGTACGTCTAAAAAAAGGTTTCTGTTTTTGGGAAAACCTTTAATACTCGTAATATTAGACGTTTCAATCAGAGGATTGTAGAGCGAAGAAGCAATTTTCTTTACCCGGTCTATTTTCATAGAACTGGAAATTAAAAATAATTTGGAAGAGTAAACATTAAGATTGGGAGAGTCCTCTAGATGCAGCAAGTCCAGGATTGTTTCTTTCGCGGTGTGTCCCACATTGTCCGTCACTCCCGGCTTCAAGCCAATCTCAATAACGTAGTTAAAGGACTTTACTTTAGGTATTGCGTTGATAGAAAATATTTCAATAATTGGATTAGTGAGTGAACGCGCAATCTTAAAGAGTGAATCGCCCGGGAGCTCGTGTTCTATGAGATATGAAGTAATAATTTCCGTACCTGAGACCTTCCCTTTTTGCGCCACGTATACCCTTGAAATCATATTAGTATAGTATAATATGTTAAGGTTAAAGACAACAAAAAGAAAATATGATGAAGAATATAGTCACCGTAGGAGGAGGCACTGGAAGCTATACCATTCTCTCTGGCTTAAAAAACTTAAAAGACGTATCTTTAACCGCCCTTGTGTCCATGGCCGACGATGGCGGATCTACAGGGGTACTTCGGGACGAACTAGGGGTACTGCCCCCTGGAGACGTGAGGCAGTGCCTTGTTGCGCTCTCAGAGCATAGCGACATAATGCGAAAACTTATGAATTACAGGTTTGAAAATGGCGGTCTGGGGGGTCACAATTTTGGAAATATTCTTCTTACAGCTCTTGAAAAAGTGACTGGAGATTTTGCCAAAGGGGTAGAAGTCGCCTCAGAAATTATGAAAGTGAGAGGTAAAGTAGTACCTATAACTACCAGCCCCGCAGAACTAAGTGTCCTTTTGTCTAATGGTAAAGTTCTAGATGGTGAAAATGAAATTCAAGGTGCTGCGTTACAGGAATATGGTTTAGAAAAAATATTTTACAAAAATAATGTTACCTTAAATCCTCACGCAAGGGACGCTATACTAAATGCAAACGTAATTATTTTAGGCCCTGGAAATTATTATTGTTCAGTAATACCAAATCTGATCGTAAGTGGTTTTAAGGAAGCAATAAAAAAAAGCAAGGCAAAAATAATTTTCCCCGTAAACCTTACTAATAAAATGGAACATACCGAAAATTGGAAAGTAAGTGATTACGTACGAGATATTGAAAAATACTTGGGTAAAAAAGTGGATTTTATTTTGGTAAATAGTGAAAAGCCATCGGAAGAACAAAGAAACTACTATGAGCTTGAAGAAGGAAAAGGTGTCTTAGTTCATGATGACATGGAAGACCCCAGAGTAGTAAAAAGTCACCTTCTTTCAAATGTAATATTCAAACCGCAATATGACGAGCAGATGAAGGCAACACGTGGATTTATTCGTCACGATTCGGAAAAATTTACCCAGTGCGTTAATAAAATAATAACATGAAATATATTTTTGATTTTGATGACGTACTGTTCAATAACACTTCCCAATTCAAACCACACATGTATGAAGTGCTAGTGGATGCTGGAGTGCCTCTTGACGAAGCACGAGCGTATTATGAAGAAAAAAGAAAAAAAGAATTTTCATTGCGCAAATTTATAACTACCTTATTTTCTCGCCACGATGAAATTAAAAATAATGTAGAAGAGACGTATCAAGAAATAATGAGAGAATGTTCTAATTTTATAAATACCCAACTTTTAGAAGCAGTAAGGAGAATCGGTAGAGAAAACTGCTATATTGTCACGTATGGCGATAAAGAGTTTCAAAGAGATAAAATAAAGTATAGTGGAATTTTTAATTTATTTGATAAAAATAAAATTTATCCAGTCACCGAAAGTAAGACAGAAACTATAAAAAAAATTTGTAAGGAAAATGCTGTGCACGAAGTGGTTTTTATCGATGATAAAATGCCTCACATAAAGGGTGTCGAAGAAGATATAAATAAAAAGGATTACCCAAACTTAACCACGATTCATTATAAGGACTTTGAGAGTTTGATGAGAGAAAAAGGTGTTGTTTCAGAACTTAAAGGGCCCAGGTAGGTATCTTGTCTTTTGTCGTTGATACTGTCATACTTAATGGTTGAAGGAGTTCCCCATGAACATCGTCTCCCCGAAGTACGAGCCAGATTTCTTCACGGATGACGAACTGCTGGAGACCCAAAAAATCCTCAGCATGAACGGCACGATACACACCGTCGATGGGAAAGTGACAGTGGTCCTTCCCATCGGCCACGGTTTTCTCGAGGTTAGCGGCATGTCTCTTGGTGATGCGTGTCGGGTTGCTTTCGCAACCCTGAACACGGTACGAGAGAACTAGCCCCCATCGTGTTCCATGTGCCGGAGAGTTCAACTCTCCGGCACCCACATTTTACCTCCAATACCGCTCCACCACGTGATGCTCTTCCACTCCGGTGCCTACATAGATAATTTTAGCGCCTAAAGTTTTTTCCAAAAATTGAACATATTGAAGCGCTTCTTTGGGCAACTTTTTACCGTAATCCGACAACTCCCCTTTCCAGCCGGGAAATATTTTATAAATTGGTTTTATATCAACACGAGATAAATCAAAGGGGATCTGGTTTATTTTTTTTCCATTGACGACATAAGAAATACACACTTTTATTTTCTTAAAACCATTCAGCACATCTAGTTTAGTTAAAACCAACTCTGTCGCATTGTTCATTTCTATGGCATATTTCAAAAGCGGAATATCCATCCACCCAGTCCGACGCAGACGCCCGGTAGTGGCCCCGATTTCATTGCCAAAATGCCTTAACGCTATTCCCTGCTCAAAATCACTTTTACTGTTTGGATTTGGTTTTGGGAATTTTGTTTTTTCATCTATCGCTTTTTTATCGCGGCACCAGATTGCCGAATCCTTGCCGCCAAGCTCTGTAGGGAAAGGTCCCTCACCCACTTTCGTCGTATAGGCCTTAAGAATTCCAATGGCGCCCCCGATGTAAGAAGGGGGAATGCCAAGGCCTGTACCCACTCCGCTTGAGATTGTGTGGGAAGATGTGACGTAGGGGTAGTGTCCAAAGCGAACATCCAAGAGCGCTCCCTGCGCTCCCTCCGCTATCACTTTTTTCCCCAAAGAAAGGGCTCTTAGCACTATTCCTGACGAGTTCTCTGATTTAATAGAGCGTAAAAATTTTACACCTTCAAAAAATTCCTTCTCTTTTCCCCTTAATTCTTGATTGGTCATTTTATATCCAAAATCATTCCGCAAAGTTCTCTTGTGTTCGTCACAAAGAGTTTTATATTTATTTTTGAAATCATTATAAAAAATATCTCCGACCCGGAGTGCCCGGCGGAGAGTAAGGTCCGTATAAGACGGTGAAATTCCCTTCCCAGTTGAACCGATTTTTTTCTTTCCTTTAGTTTTTTCGGAAATGGAATCAAGAATGAGATGGGTGGGCATGGTGAGAACCGCATGTGGGGAAACAGACATCCGTCCCAGAAAAGATACATTTCTCGGTATGGTCTTGGCTTCCCCTTTTAACGCGGCTGGATTAATAACCATCCCGGCGCCCAAGTGTATTTGCGCTTGGCCGAAGACACCCGATGGAATCAAATGAAACACATAACACTTACCCTTGTGCCAAATAGTATGTCCCGCATTATTTCCACCCTGAAACCTAACAATCAGATCTTCCGTCCTCAAACCGGAAGCGATACGAGCGACGCCTTTGCCCTTACCCTCATCTCCCCACTGGAGTCCTATAATTGGAGTAATTTTGGATCTCATTACTGTTTTTTATAATTCGGTGCGGGAGTGACCATGAAAATATCATGCACGTGACTTTCATTTAGTCCCGCCGCAGTAATAGTGTAATATGAAGCATTTCGCATCAGTTTAATTTCTTTTGCTCCCAAATAACCCATCCCAGCGCGTAGCCCGCCTATGTATTGATGAATCACTTCTCCTACTGCGCCCTTATAAGCGACATGGCCGGAAACACCCTCTGGCACTAACTTGATTGGGTCATACTGCTCATCCTGAAAATAACGGTCTTTGGACCCTCGTTGCATAGCGCCCAAGGACCCCATGCCGCGATATTTTTTATATTTTTGGTTATTAATATCAATAGTATCTCCCGGGGATTCGTCCGTACCCGCAAAAGCGCTTCCGGACATTATTACATCCGCTCCAAAAACAAGCGCTTTGACCACATCCCCGCTATGTTTTATTCCGCCGTCCGCGATAACCGGAATATCAAGTGGTCCGCATACGCCGTAGACAGCAGCAATGGCTGAGAGCTGTGGTACCCCTACACCGGAGACAATGCGAGTGGTGCAGATTGAACCAGGGCCAATGCCAACTTTTACCGCATCGGCTCCTGCTTTGATTAGGTCAAGGGCGGCCTGGCCGGTCGCAATATTGCCCGCAATGATATCAAGTTTCGGATAAGCGGCGCGAATTTTTTTAACAACTTCCAATACACCTTTTGAATGTCCATGGGCTGTATCCACGCAAACGACATCCACCTGGGCTTCCACCAATGCCTTAACATGCGCGAGAGCGTGAACGCTTGTGCCGACAGCTGCTCCTACGCAGAGCCGACCTTCTTTATCTTTCGTAGCGTTTGGATATTCTTTGGACTTGGCCATGTCGCGATAAGTAATTAACCCCACCAATTTATTATTTTTATCTACCAATGGGAGTTTTTCAATACCGTGTTTTTTAAATAAATTATTTGCCTCGGATAAGCTTGTATCGGCAGTACCAGTAATAATCTTGGTCGTCATTATTTCTTTAATCGGAGTATTTTCATTTTTCTCCATCGTTTCAAAGCGCAGGTCGCGATTGGTGACGATGCCCATCAATTTTCCTTCTTTATCTATAATAGGAATGCCCCCGATTTTGTGTGTTTTCTGTATGCGCAGAGCATCTCCGACAGTGGCCGAGACAGGTAAAGTAATTGGATTTGCAATCCGACCCGACTCGTATCGCTTTACTCTTTGTACTTCTTTTACTTGATCATCAATACCAAGATTTTTATGAATAATGCCGATACCTCCGTGTTGCGCCATAGCTATGGCCATGGTGCTTTCGGTGACTGTATCCATGGCGGCGGACATGAACGGAATATGTAAAGTTATATTTTTTGTTAGCTGGGTCTTGGTTATCACATCCTTCGGCAAAATTTCACTATACCCAGGTACCAGTAGAACATCATCAAAGGTAAACCCAGCTCCCAATACCTTTGGTATAGATATCTGCCCGAACGACCGTCCAGTCGGGCGGGTTTTCTTTTTTGATTTCCCAATAGCCATATGTCTTATCCAATATACACGGAAATGGTTTTTTCGTCAAATTGTGCTGATGTCGCTCCCCTTCGGGTAAATTATTAAATCATCAGTCCTGTTTTTCCAGGTTTGCTCTATGGCATCCAAGATTCGCCAGCTCTCCAGCACTTCACCGCTTGAGATAAATAAATCATGATTCCCGGACATGGTGGCGGAAATGACTCGTTCATACGCCTCCGGTTCATGTTTGATGTTAAAAATTTTTTCAGTACCGTTTTTGTATTTAATTTTTATTTGGGTCAATTTTTCACTTAGGGCCTTACCGGTAGAGAGTACTATTCTAACCCCACGCCAAGCCGGATCATTTGATACTAAATTAATCGAGACGAATGTTTCTGTCATACTGCCCGGATTATTTACTTCTTCCCGGTAGCCCGCATACTGTCCCCTCTTTACACACTCATTTTTATTAATATCACAGACAATCTCTAAATTTTTTAAGGCCTCATGGCGGCGAACGGTAACAAAAGATCCAGCCAAGACCGAGGCCGCCATTTCTAGAAGATGGCTTTGAACAAAGTCCTTCAATGCTCCGGTTTGTTCATAAAAATTAACTCGGCTTTCAATATCTATTTTTTCACTGGCAATTATTTCAATACTAGCGACATTGTTTCTATCCCATTTTTCGGTCATTACATTTTGCAAGGATTCTTTTGTCAGATAATGGTCAACCCGATAAATTTGCTCTTCAGAAAAATATTTATCAATATGTTCCACCAGGTCTTGAGCTGACTTCAAATCCTTCCCGAAAGGTTTTTCGAGCATTATTTTTACATTACTCTTATTCTCTTTGCCGAAGTTAGTACTTATTATTTCTACGGCGTCCAGCACCCCCTCGGAAGGAATTGCTAAATGGAATATCTTTTCCCCACCTTCTTTAATTAAATTTTTCAAGTTACCATAATCTTTTCTGGAAACAGGAATAATGGCCCCACTATAATTCATATGTTGCATATTTCTAATGGCCGGCAACAAATAACGCCTTGCCAGATCCCCAGAGGCGCCGAAAATTATATAGGTTGTTTGACTGCGTTTCATTTATTTTTGATTTATTTTATGCCCGTTGTGCCCACATCTAAAAGGACAGAGTCACTTTTCGATACTTTTTCAGCTCTTTTTTTGTAAGACGAAAATCCGAATTTCCCCCGTCAATTAAAATACTATTCTGCGGAATTATTTTTAGCCAGAGATCTAGTTCTTCTTCCATACTTAGAGCAGGAATCATCAACCAAATGATTGCTCGCTCTTGCCCAAAGGCCGCCAGGACTTCTTCTTTTGTATAAGCAGACACCATTCCTAGATCTTTCGCTTCATCAACTTTTTCCCTGCTCCGATTGTGGGCGATAACAGTAAATTTATCTTCATGCAGTTTTCTTGCAACCTGCATTCCCATTTTTCCTAAACCAATTACCGCAACTTTAATCATAAGGGGATTATACTCTATATTTATTTGTCGTCTAGGAGAAGTTGATTTTCTTTTTTTTTTAAACTAATCTTCTTTAAGAGTTACTGTACGAGCCCCCTGTGGGCTGTTGTTTGGAAACGTTCTTCAAAACAAGGAGCTCACATGGCAACTGCAGACAAGCAAGTTCGAGTTACCGGTGAACAGGAAATTAGCCAGGTACGTCGCATTCCGCGGAGTCAGATTCGGCGTTTCCCAGATCAGCCCCGCAATTTTTTCGATGCAAAGGACATGAATGACCTCGCCGCGAGCATTGAAGAAATTGGACAACAAACGCCCATCGTCGTCAAAGTCGTCACTGGCGATCCGAAGCATAGCTTCGAGTTGGTGGATGGCGAACGACGCTGGATCGCCTGTGGAATGGCGAACGTGGATACCATGCTCGCCTGGGTGCGACCAATCGCAGACAGCGACGAACAGTTCATTGCGTCGGTGGTTGGCAACTTCGGACGGTCCGGTCACACGGCACTCGAGATCTCTCAGGCCGTCGATCGCATCAGAAAGTCGAAGCGAATGCAGGAGCTTTCGCCCGGGGAACAAGTGGCGCGAATCGCGAAGATCTTCGCCCGTTCTGAACCCTGGGTGTACTCACATCTCGCAATCCTGCGGCTTCACCCCGACGTGCAAGCAATGATGGCGCCGATGATCCCCGAAGAGGAGCGTCTGAGCCATACGCTTGGCGTGTTCATCTCGAGCTTGCACCAGGATCTCCAGCTCGAGATCGCCAAGGCGGTGCTGGCGAAAAAGATGAGCCTCAACCAGGCGCGTCTCTACGCTCGGCAAGTTGCTGAGGAAGCGGGCGTGAAAGTTGGAACCAACCGAGGGAGAGCACCAGGTCTTCCTTCGCAAAGTTGGGTTCGTCTCAAGAACATGGTTCGAATCGCCCAAGAGGGACTCAACGCACTTCTCGTACCGGCCGTTCAGGACGCACTCAAGAAACGTGACCCGGCGGATCGTGCCGTCATGGCGACGGAACTGGAACAGTGTATTGCTCGTCTGAATCAAATGAGGGTAATTCTAATCGAAATGCCTTCAACTCTTGAGGTCGAGTGTCCACGACCTGTGTCGATACCCGCATCGGTGGTAGTCGACATCCGATTCCCACGCAAAGTGAAAGAGCTAACGACGCCGATTGCTCAAGCTCTTCCACCTCCGCTGGCTCGAAAACCTGTTCCCACTCCCAACATACCAAAGGAGCAATCCATCGAGCTGTCACACAAGGTGCTGTCCGCATTGTTCTACCGGGACGGTCAACCTATCATGAACTTGGGTCGTCGTCGACTTCAAGAGGAACTGCCGGACATCGATGACTTGGATATTGCAGTAAGCCAAGCACTTCGGGCAGCGAAAAATCACTGGCGAATTACACCCGAAGGACCAAAGGAAAAACAGAATTTGATCCGGCTGATGCATCGTTTCCGGCATAACTACGGCAACTGCAAGGAATTTGCCCAAGCGCTGGAACATGCCAGGAAATGGGATGAATCGGACGATCCGGTTTCTCTGCATTTCAAAAAGTAGTACGCGCGCTTGGGCGCCAAACCAAGATGCAAGCTCGACTTTTCGAGCAGGGCCGAGAGTCCAAACTCTCAATAGCTAGCAACACCCGAAAGGAGAATGTTTGCTGGCTATTTTAATTTCAGTAAACTTTTATGAATTACCTAACTTATGCGACCGCTAGAGTTAGGTAATTCATCGAGTAATTTCGGCATATGCTGAAATCTTATAACTATTTTTTATAGTCGGTAAAAATTGTTAATAAGGGGATTTTTTTTAATACTTGTGCCGGTTCGTCAAAGACGGGAATGTCTTTCTCTAAGTCCTGAAGCACCCACCACTTTTCCTTCCCCTGCATGAAAACTACCGCTTCGTCTAATTGTATTATTGTCTTAGGTGTGATAGTAATGCGCTCAAATTGTTTTGCCTTGTATCTATGGGCCAAGTCCGACGAATTCACTGCGTCACTTTTGGGCATTATTCCTCCAGTGTGCGCATTGGCGCCAACGCCGAATAAACCAATTTTATAATTCGCTTTGGCCAACTCTTCTCGCAAGATAGTATTAAAATTTTTAGTCGTCGCGATAAGATCTTCTCCAGTTAAAATAGGAATGAGCTTGGACTGTGGGAGATTAAAACCATGCTCTTGTATTTGCTGCCAATTTGAGTTCTGGTGCCCGACTGGTCCGTAACGCTCATCGGCCATAATGACAGTTAAATTTTTATGTGGATATTTTGAAATAGTTCTGGCTGTCTCTACGGCGACAGTAATAGCCGAACCGCCCGGCACAAACCATAAAACATTTTTCCCGGACTTCAATTGTTCTAGGATTTTACTTGCGAGAAATTTTGCGGCAACCCCAGTATTTGTTGTGGTTTGTATATTTAGTTGCATATTTTTTTAAATGATATCAAACTTCCGCGCAAAGCTGGGGGACTAGGATTCGAACCTAGATAGTGGGATCCAAAATCCCAAGTCCTACCATTAGACGATCCCCCAGCTTTAGGCACAAGTTATTTGTTATTTCCCAGCAGTCTCATTATTTTGCCCCAAAATTCTGACCAGCGCAAGTTCGAGCGGAAGTTCGGCAATAAAAGCCCTGTCTATATTCTGATATTCCTCAAGCAGAATTGAGAGAGCGGGAGAGCGAAGTATTCCCTCTTTATCTTCCTTGATAAGTGATTTCAAGAATTCTCTGTCGCCTTTCGATAAATCCCCTGCCAGTTCGTTTTCAAGTTTTGGCGCGTAACGCATAATTATCGCCGTGCGGAATTTTTCTATAATAAGCTTAAAATAAAGTTTCAGGTCCAAGTTCTCTGCTGAGGCATTTCTTACAGCCGTAATTCCCTTGGATAGATCTTTAGACGCGATAGCCGAGATGAAATCGTTAACCAGAACTGTTTTGGGCGCACCGGTTATTTTTTCTACATCTTCTCTGGTTATTTTTACAACTTTCTTACTTTTATTTTCTTTATCATGAAAATTTATAACTTTTTGCAGTTCACTTAGAGCGTCCCGAAATGATCCTTCGCCTAAAATAGCCAAGAGTTCCGCCGAACCATTGTCTAATTCATAGCCCTCACTTTTACTTACATTCAACAACATTTTCTTTGATACGCTGTCCGAAGCGCGCCTGAAAGTAAAAACCTGACAGCGAGAAATAATTGTTTCTGGCACTTTATGAAATTCCGTGGTGGCTAAAATAAAAATAACATGGGCCGGTGGCTCTTCCAGGGTCTTCAGTAATGCGCCCCAGGCATCCTTGGAGAGCATGTGCACTTCGTCAATGATGTAAACCTTGTATTTTGAATCAAAAGGCAGGACCCGGACACCTTCGCGAAGTGTTTTAATATCTTCAATGCCCCTATTTGATGCGGCATCAATTTCGTAGAGGTCATTTTCCGAAACCCCAATTTCTCGCGCGAAAATCCTAGCTACGGACGTCTTACCAGTGCCTCGAGAACCGACAAAAAGATACGCGTGCGAGACCTTATTATTATCTATAGAACTCTCTAAAACATCCACGATGTGGTCTTGTCCCAGAACTTCTGTGAAAGTCTTTGGTCGGTATTTACGATATAAAGCCAAGTCGTGCATAAAAAGAGTATACTAAACTTTAGCTAAAAAATCATTAACGATCTCGGCTACTTCTTTAGCGCTACTTGTCTCCATTAATTTCATCCGAAGTTCTTTTGCTCCAGCAAAACCGTTTACATACGCTTTATAATGTTTTTTCATAGTGGCGAAGTTTTTGTGCTGACCAAGCATTTTTTCAAAAAGTTTCGTGTGTTCTACCATAACTTGTAATTTCTCTGGCGTAGAGGGAACATGTTTATAAAAGCCTTGCGCAGGCCGACTGGGCCGAGCAGATAAAATTTTCAGCAGAAAATTATTTGTGCTTTTAGAAATATGTTCCCTCGAAGCAAACAACCATGGATTTCCAAATATTGCTCTGCCCAGCATTACTCCATCACACTTATATTCTTTTATTTTTTTTCTAGCATCTTCTAAATTTTCTACGTCTCCGTTGCCGAGTATCAGCGTCTCTTTCTTCATCTCATTCCTGATTTCCACAATCTTTTTCATCACATCCCAATGCGCCGGCACATCAGACATTTCTTTTCTGGTTCTCAAGTGAATTGTAAGCGCTGCTAAGTCCTCCTCCAAAAGAGCTGGAACTAATGTTTCAATTTCGTTTTTATTGTAACCGATTCGCGTTTTTACTGACACTGGCAACTCCCCTACTCCTTCTTTAGCCGCGCGAATAATTTTTTTAGCGAGTTCTAGATCCTTCAGGCAAGCTGCACCAGCGCACTGCTTTTCAACTGATTTATCCGGGCAACCCATATTTAAATCTATCCCGTCAAAGCCAAGCTTTTTGCACAGAGCCGCCGCTATTTTAATATTTTCTGGCTTGCCGCCGAATATCTGCGCCACTATTGGTCGTTCATTTTTCGAATACTTTAAGTCAATTAAGAGTTTCTCGCGGGCCACAGGGTGCGTCAGGCCGTCAGCTGATACAAATTCTGTCCAGAAAATGTCTGGCTTGCCGTACTTGGCTATGATTTGGCGAAAAGCGCAGTCCGTAACGTCTGCCATCGGCGCCAAAGCAAAAACGGGTCTCTTAATTTTTCCCCAGAATCCCAAAGTATTCATTTAAATTTGTAGTAAACTTTATTCCCAAATCGCAGGTCAATGTAAACTAAAGAAGAAAATTTCTTTTTTAGTTCTGCCTGCAATGGGTCGGTTGTTAGAGCCGTTTCTAGATTTTCAGCTATTTTCTCCACGTCGTCACTTGATTTGAAAAGTATTTCTGGGTGTGAATCGTTTCCTCTTGAGAGAAATATTTTGGCATTTCCGTCCTCTGCCACATACAACGCGATGGGCTTTAGTCCCATGTTTTCTAAATTTTCTTTCAACAAAATTAACTGGCTAAAAATATCGGTATAATTCTGGAAAACTTTTCCGTAAAACTTAAAATAAACTTCTCCGGAAAAGTACGGTGCTTCGTCGAAAATAAAACCGGCCTCATCCAAAAAATAGCATTTTTGATCACTGTTACTTTTTTCGGGCGGCATAATTCCGCACCACGTGTATAGCGCGATTCTTTCAAAAACAGCAATCTGTAATATTTTCTGATTTTTTACACTAAGTGAAATATCTTTTAATGTTTTGAATTTATCGTAAAGATTATTTATGATTTTATTTTTTGGATAAAACAAAAAATTTGTCTTTGGGAAAAGCCATAGGTAACTTCCTGAAAGTTCGCTCTCGGCTGTCGCCCCTATCGTTTCGCCATCCACTATTTTATTACCAACCACTTCTATACCAGTAATATTTAATTTTTCTAGACGAGATAAATACGCGAGACCGGTGATAATTAAGGAAAACCCAATTACAAAAAATAAAACTTTAATCAAAAAAACATTCCGTCTTTTTCTCTTTAACTCTGAAAGACGTGGAGAATGTAAAACATTTCGCTTCATAGATTTATTTTATGGAGTCCTTGCCACCCATATATTTACGCAGAACTTCCGGGATTAAAACACCTTCGTTCCCCTGTTGGTAATTCTCCACCAGAGAGACCAAAATTCTAGGAGTAGCAATAGCTGTTTGGTTTAAGGAATGCGCATATTGCATTTTTCCGTTCTCGTCTTTATAACGTATGCCTAGGCGCCTGGTCTGAAAATCATGAAAATAAGAAGCTGAAGCAATCTCCCGATATTTATTTTCTTTTGGCACCCAGAGTTCGATGTCGTATTTTTTTACCTGACCTAGCCCCAGGTCGCCTCCACAATTCACCACTCGGCGATACGGGATACCTAGGGACTCAATAAATTCTTCGGTATTCTTGGTCAATTCTTCATGGAATTTTACCGATGTTTCATGATTTGCTTCACAAAGTACCACTTGTTCCAGTTTATAAAATTCATTTACTCTAATAAGACCCTTTACATCTTTACCATGGCTTCCCGCTTCCCGCCTGAAACAGGGCGAAAATCCTAAATATTTTATTGGTAGATTTTTTTTGTCTAAAATCTCACCCCCATGCATACCCATTAGCGGCACTTCGGCTGTACCAGCTAGGTAGTCCCCGTCTTGCGTTTTATATAAGTCCTCTTGTCCTTCCGGTAAAAATCCGGTTCCTAGAAAATTTTCTTTACGATTTAGCACTGGAGGAATAATTAAAGAAAAGCCGCGGGCAGTAAAAAAGTCAATAGCGTAATTCCAAATAGCAAATGATAGATGCGCGCCATCATTTTTTAAAAAGTATCCACGAAAGCCATGCGCCCTTACTCCTCGTTCAAGATCAAGCATGCCCAGTTTATTCATGATCTCTATATGGTTCTTGGGTTCAAAATTAAATTCTGGTTTTACGCCCCAGTTTTTTACTTCTTGATTTTCCGCATCACTCTTGCCTGCCGGCGCAGAAATATCTGGCACGTTGGGAACTTGAAGCATCATCTTTTGCCATTCTTCCATTGTTTTTCTCCATTTTTCTTCCTTGGTCTTGATGTCTTCTTTAACAGCGCGCATTTCTTCAATTAGCTGGCCTTTGAGCGTGGCATCCTGATTGCGCGCAATGTCGTTCGAAACCCGATTCACTTCTGCTCGCAGATCTTCTACCACCTTTAATTCTTTTAACCGCTTGTCGTCAAGCATTACGAGTTTTTCGATATCGATGTTTATAAATTTTTTCTTCGCGCCCGCCGCCACTACTTCTTTATTTTCGCGGATAAACTTAATATCTAGCATTTCCACATTATATATGAAAGTTGGTATAATGAAAAGGTTATGAAATTTAATTTGAAGATTTTAGAGAAAGGAAATATCCCAAAGGACTTAAGGGAAATTCCCCAGCCGCCAAAGAAGCTGTATCTTGCAGGCGAACTTCCCCCTCTGGGAACAGTGTACTTGGCAGTCGTCGGTTCACGTAAATGCACGACTTATGGCAAAGATGCGGTAAAGAAACTCATCTCTGGGCTGCGAGGTTATCCCATAGCTATCGTCTCGGGTTTGGCTGTGGGCATTGACGCGCTATCTCACGAAGCGGCTCTGGATACTGGGCTTTTGGCTGTAGGATTTCCCGGTTCGGGAATTTCAGAGCAGGCATTTTTCCCTCCTACAAGTTTGAAATTAGCTAAAAAAATTTTAGATTCTGGGGGATGTTTGTTGTCTGAGTTTGAACCGAACTTTAAGGCACAATACTATACTTTCCCGATGCGTAACAGGTTGGTTGCTGGTATTTCTAAGGCAGCGCTCATAATAGAAGCACAAGAAAGATCCGGCACTCTTATCACTGCCCGTATGGCATTGGACTACAATCGCGAAGTACTTGCAGTGCCTGGAAATATAAGTTCTGCATATTCAAAAGGGACAAACAGGCTGATCCGAAATGGCGCGACTCCGATAACTTGCTCAGACGATATTTTAGAAGCGTTGGGGTTTAAGATAGATGAAAAGAGCAAACAAGAAAGTTTATTTGAGGATGCCCGACCTGAAGAAAAATCTGTATTAAAACTTCTGGTGGAGCCAAGTACCCGCGACGATTTAATTCGCGCCATGAAGATGCCGACAGCCGAAGCGAACTCCCTCCTTTCGGTAATGGAAATCAAAGGACTAATCAAAGAAGAAATGGGAGAAATTCGCGCAAGTTTTTAGAGGTAAGTTTGCAAAAAAATTGTATTTCGTGTAATACTTGGAACTAGCTGATAGCTAATAGCTTTTAGGATTTAGTAAATTTTCATAAGCTAAGAAGCTAAAAAGCTAATTTCTATGAAGCTACTCATTGTTGAGTCCCCATCAAAAGCAAAGACCATCGAAAAATATTTAGAGGGCGCTTTTACTGTGCGCGCCTCTGTTGGACACGTTCGCGATTTACCTAAATCAAATAAAAAAGCGATTGACGTGGAGAAGGGATTTGTCCCTTTTTATGAAATCTCAAAAGGTAAAGAAAAAGTCGTACGCGAACTCCAGCACCTAGGGGAAAAGGCGACTTCGATACTGCTCGCCACAGACCCCGACCGTGAAGGAGAAGCTATCGCCTGGCACATAGAAACGCTCCTCCGCCAGGATAAAAAAATAAAAGCGCCTATTGAAAGAGTGGTCTTTCACGAAATCACCAAAGAAGCGGTAGAAGAAGCGCTAAAAAGTCCGCGCGAGATTGACACAGCTCTCCGCAAAGCCCAGGAGGCCCGCCGAGTGCTGGATCGGCTCGTCGGATATGATTTGAGCGGGCTTATCTGGAAGAAAGTTCGCTATGGGCTCTCGGCTGGTCGGGTGCAATCCCCTGCACTCCGTATAATCATGGAACGCGAGCGCGAGATTCGTGCTTTTATTCCGGAAAAATTTTGGAAAATATGGGGTGAATTTGAAACCAGCCGAGGAAAAAGGCAAGGCCTTAAGGGAGTCCAAGGTCTTGCCTTGGGGAATCGGCTGGTTTTAGAGTGTTCCGAAGAGCCGCGTGATGAAAAATTGGTAGGAAAAATAATGGACGCAGGTAAAAGCGGAATCTGGGTAGTAAAAGACGTAAAAGAGTCCGAACAGAAGCGCTCTCCCCGCGCACCGTTCACTACCTCCACCCTGCAACAGACGGCGAGTTCTCGTCTAGGATATTCCCCTTCACGCACCATGCAGATAGCGCAGAAACTTTACGAGGCGGGACACATCACATATATGAGAACAGACAGTACCAACTTATCCGCCGCCGCGCAGGGCCAAATTTTATCATTCGTTCAAAAAGAATATGGTAAAGAATATTTGCAAAACAGAATTTATAAAACAAAATCAAAAAATGCCCAAGAGGCGCATGAAGCAATCCGCCCGACACACATAAATCAATTGCACAGCGGACACGATGACTATGATAAACTCTACCGCCTCATTTGGGAGCGAGCTGTGTCTTCGCAGATGTCTGACGCAAAACTATTGAAGACAAAGATCACGGCGGCAGTAGAAGGTCACGAGGATTTGCCGGAATTCGGCGCAGTGGGTTCCCGCCTACTTTTTCCTGGTTGGCTCAAGGTAGAAAGCGGCGCTCGCGGTGAAGATGTGGAACTACCTAAATGTGTTGCCGGAGAGAGATTAAAATTACTGGATTTAACCAGCGAGGAAAAGTTTACTGAACCACTGGGCCGATACAGTGAGGCAGGGCTGATTAAAGAACTAGAGGCCCGCGGCATCGGCCGGCCTTCTACCTATGCTTCTATTGTGAAGACCATTGAGGAGCGCGGCTATGTCAGCAAAGAAGGTAAGACGTTGTTCCCTACCGATGTGGGTGAAGTGGTGTCCGACTTTTTAGAAAAACATTTCGCTAATTATATTTCAGATACTTTTACCGCCGAGATGGAAGACGAACTGGATGAAATTTCCCGTGGGGAACGTGAATATGAAAAAACGCTGAAAGATTTCTATATACCATTCTCCAAAAATGTAAAATCAAAAGAAAAATTGGAAAAAGCTACCAACCTGGGCGAGGCACCAGAGGATATGAAGTGTCCAAAGTGTGGCAGCGCCATGATTATCAAGCTCTCGCGCGCTGGTAAGTTTTATTCCTGTTCCAAATATCCGGACTGCGATGGCGCGCTCATGCTAGATGGTACGGAACTGAAAGGGCCCATGAAGACCGGTGAAATGTGTCCGGAGTGCGGAGAGAAAAAAGAAAAGTCCGGTGGCGGGAAACTGGTGGTTAAAGAAAGACGCGACGGTACCGGTACCTTTATTGCTTGCTCCCGTTATCCGAAATGTAAATTTATAAAAAAAGATGAAGCGGAGGAAGCTAAGAAAAGGACCGGGGTGATGTGTCCTTTATGCAAAACCGGTGACATTAGTGAACGCCGAGGCCGCTTTGGAATTTTTTATTCTTGTTCCAATTATCCTGATTGTAAATTTGCCATAAAGGCCAAACCAACCGGAAATATCTGTAAAGAATGTGGCAGCTTGATGATGGAAGGCACTAAAACCATTCCAGAGAGATGTAGTAAAAAAGATTGTCCAAACTTTCGCCCAGATAAATTAAACAAAATAAAGTAGACGACTTGTGAGTAAATTCTGCATATGCGTAAATTACTCACTTTTTTCTATTACAGTATTTTGCAAAATACTAGAATAGAAATATCAAAGGCCTGAACATTTTGTCAGGCCTTACCGGCGAGTCATACCCGCCGGGGTCGCTTGAAGCTTCTGCTCCCTTGCTTATAGTCCGAGCGTGTACGCACAGACCGGACATCTGTAGTACACACTCGAGCGCATTGTGGGTGTCATGCACATTGGGCACAGTGGCCCCGACGGTGCGACGAAAACGCTCGTCGCTGCCACGAATACTTTCGCTGGTTCTGCTGCTTCAGCGGCGAGTATTCCCGGAAAGTCGTAGCAGTACACTGTCACTCTGCACTTAGGGCACTTCCAGCCTCGCCCGTCATGGGTGATAAGCATGCCAGTGCCACATGTCTCACACGGCGGTAAACGCGCTTCTGACTCTGTCATGTGTCACTCTCCTCTCTCTAATAAAAATTTAGAATTTCTTAGCAAATTTGTCAACTAAGAAGTCGAGGAGTATAATCGGCACATGCCAAGCGCAACGGTAAACATAAGCGAAATAATCGACTTCATGGGGAGTAAATTGAGCAGGAAAGAAGAGGAGCTTCTGCTTAAGGCCTATAAATTTTCAGAGCAAGCGCATGCTGGACAAAAAAGAATGAGCGGGGACCCATATTTCTTTCACGTTTTTGAAACAGCAAAAATATTAGCTAGACTTGGTATGGATACCCAGACGGTGGCCACAGGACTTTTACATGATTTGCTGGAAGATACAAAAATAACTGAAGCAGAAATCCAGAAAGAATTTGGCGAAGAGATTACCTTTTTAATTAAAGGCGTTACAAAACTTGGTACTCTAAAATATCACGGGCACGAAAGGCATGTGGAAAGCTTACGGAAGTTTTTCGTAGCCATGGCAAATGACCTACGCGTGGTGATTATAAAATTCGCCGATCGATTACATAATTTACGCACGCTCGAGTTTATTCGAGAAGATAAAAGGAAAAGAATTGCCGTAGAATCGATCGAGGTGTATGCACCGCTGGCGAACCGTCTCGGTATGGGGAAATTAAAAGGTGAGATTGAAGACGCCGCTTTTCCCTATGCTTATCCGAAAGAATACGCGCAAATAGAAGAAATAATTAAAGAGAAAAAAGAATCATATGAAAAGTGTCTGGCTGAAGTACGCGAAATTCTGGAAAAAGAGTTGAAGAAAAATAAAATAAAAGTGGATGAAATAAGTTATCGGATGAAACATAAATATAGTTTGTACAAGAAACTGCTGAAATATGACATGGATATAGAGAAAATCTATGACATCGTCGCGCTACGAGTGGTGGTAGAGAATGTAGAAGAATGTTATAGAATTCTAGGGCTGGTGCATTCTATCTGGAATCCTCTCCCCGGCCGCATAAAGGACTATATTGCCATACCAAAGCCAAATGGCTACCGTTCTATTCATACTACAATTTTTACTGGCATCCTTGGTGTAGCCGAAGTCCAGATCCGGACGAAAGAAATGCACGCGGAAGCCGCTTATGGTATCGCCGCCCATTTTGCTTATAAGGAACAAAATAAAAAAAGTCGCGATGATAAATCAAAATTTAAGTGGATTGAAGAATTGAAAGAATTGAAATATGTTCCCGGCGAGCCGAAAACCTTCATTGAGCACTTAAAAATGGATTTCTTTAACGATCGTATTTTTATTTTTACTCCCAAGGGAGATGTGGTGGACTTGCCGGAGGAATCAACTCCGGTGGACTTCGCTTATTCTATCCACTCTGATATTGGAAATCACTTATTTGGCGCAAAAATAAATAGTAAAATGTCCCAGATTTTTACAAAATTAAAAAATGGCGATATCGTGGAAATAATCACAAAAAAGGACTCTCGGCCTTCAAGTAAATGGCTAGAATACACCAAAACGACAATCGCGAAAAAACATATAAAGTCATATTTAGAAAAAAATAGTTTACTCTCTAAATTGAAATCCTTCGGCCGTAGTTAAATACTGAATTTTGAAATGTCGTATAGTTTAGCATCGTCTTCTTTTACTTCATCTTTACTTCTGTCATCTATGGCGTCCTGTGGCGCTTCTTCTTTATTCTCCGGCGTTATCTCTACCTTTGGATTAGAACTTTTCGCAATATGATTTTCCAGCATTTCCTCCGGCTTCTTTTCGCGCATTTCTTTTTTAATCAAGTCCAGAATAGAACGCAGGTCGTCCGTAGAAAAAAAATCAATTTTAATTTGCCCGCCTAATTCTTTTCTTTCGATATGCACCCGAGTACCCAGCTTATCTTGAAATTCTTCTTCTAATTCTAGAATTTCTGGATCCGGCAGAAACTCTTTCTTGCGCACGCGGTCAAAGGCAATCTTCCTGGCTAGACGTTCCGCTTCTCGTACTGTAATTTTCTTATATAAAATTTCTTTGAACAACACTATCTGTTCTTCGGGATGGTCCGCTAACATAAGGATGGGACGAGTATGTCCTTCAGTTATTTTACCCTCCGATAAAGCAGTTAAGATTTCTTCCGAAAGGGTTAAAATACGGAGAGTGTTGGAGACATATTCACGGCTCCGACCTATCTTTTTCGCCACTTCATTATGAGTGAACTTAAACTCACTGACTAAACGAAAAAAGGCACGAGCGCGATCAACCACGTTCAAATCCTCGCGTTGCAAGTTTTCAATAATAGCAAGCTCCAGCTTCATCATGGCCGTGTCGCCGGTGCGGATAATTACCGGTACTTGCAGAACCCCGGCAATTTTCGCCGCGCGCAGTCGGCGTTCTCCGGCAATGAGTTCATATTCAGTCACTAATCCTCCTTCTTCTTTTTCGACTTCCATTCTAGAAACTGTCAGAGGTTGCAGTACCCCGTACTGCTTTATGGAAAGAGCCAGGTCCGCTAGACGCGCTTCGTCAAAATCCCTACGAGGTTGATAAGGGTTTGGTTTTATTTTATCGGTATCAATCCAGAAAATTGAGTTGGAATACAAGTTGGACATTCCCTAATTGTAATTGATTTTTTTTATAAATTCAAGTAAGATTGA
Source organism: Candidatus Nomurabacteria bacterium RIFCSPHIGHO2_02_FULL_42_19 (assembly GCA_001785615.1). Taxonomy (GTDB): domain Bacteria; phylum Patescibacteriota; class Minisyncoccia; order Phycocordibacterales; family UBA9973; genus UBA9973. Next base: position 26,842 of record MFUG01000005.1, read on the forward strand.
CTTTGCCCCCGATCGTCTGTTCGCTTTGCCCAGGTGGCGGAATTGGTAGACGCGATAGACTCAAAATCTATTGATGGCAACATCATGAGAGTTCAATTCTCTCCCTGGGCACAAAGTAAAATAATTTAAAATATGAAAGCACCATCAAAAAATTCAATGGATTTTGAGATAAATGGCGGGAAAAAATTGTCCGGCACTATTAATACTGGTTATTCCAAAAATGGCTCGGTAGGGCTTCTATGCGCTTCCGTTTTAAATCAAGGTACGACCATCCTTCACGGCATCGCCAGAATTGAAGAGGTTTATAGAGTTATGGAAATATTAGAGAGCATTGGGGCCAAGGTAGCTTGGACAAACACCAATACAGTAACTATAAAGCCACCGAAGGAATTTAACGTAAAAAAATTAAATCGCGGATCAGCCGAAAAAACACGTTCCATTATAATGTTTATCGGACCACTCGCGCACTTTCTTCCATCATTCTATATTCCGCATGCGGAGGGCTGCCACTTAGGCAAACGCACCATCGCTGCCCATCGCTATGCGCTGGAAGAATTGGGAATCAAGGTAGCGGTAACAGAAGATAGGTACGAAATAAGAACAAAAAAATTTACCCCGGGAAATATCATCATGTATGAAGCCGGTGACACGCCGATAGAAAATGTCCTTACCGCTGCGGCCTTAATCCCCGGTAAAACGGTTATAAAATTCACCAGCTCAAATTATCAAGTTCAGGAAATATGTTTTTTCTTGGAAAAATGCGGGGTAAAAATTGAAGGCATCGGCACTTCTACCTTGATTATCCACGGAATAAAAAAGATTAATAAAAAAATAGAATATTATAATAGCGAAGACCCGATAGAATCCATGACGTTTATTGCATCAGCCATAGCCACCGATTCCACGCTCACCATAGCCCGTTGCCCGATAAACTTTCTAGAATTAGAGCTATATAAACTTAAAAAAATGGGACTGCAGTATAAAATTTCAAAAGAGTATAAAGCAAAAAACAAAAGAACTAACCTCGTTGATATCACTATTTTTCCCTCAAAGTTCAAAGCCCTGGATGACAAGATTCACGCTAATCCATACCCAGGAATAAATATGGATAACTTGCCGTATTTTGTTATTCCAGCGATTAAGGCCAAAGGCCAAACCTTGATTCACGACTGGACGTACGAGAATCGTGCTATTTACTTGACAGAGTTGAACCGTATGGGTGCAAGTATAACCCTGGCCGACCCACATCGCCTCTACGTGGAGGGTGGAACCAAACTTAGGCCTGCTCAAATGGTATGCCCACCGGCCCTACGTCCTTCTATGGTCATATTGATTGCGATGCTCTCGGCACCCGGTGTTTCAATACTGCGAAATGTTTATATGATAAATCGTGGTTATGAAGAAATAGTCAAACGCCTTAATTCTATTGGCGCAGATATAAAAGTCATATAAAAATATAGGCGATGAAAAAAGTTATAGTTATTTTAGGCCAAACCGCTATTGGGAAAAGTTATTTGGCGGTTAAAATTGCTAAAAAAATTAATCCGCCAGCTGGCGGAGAGGTGATTTCTGCTGACTCCAGGCAAGTGTATAAAGGCATTGACATCGGCACCGGGAAAATAACCCGAGCGGAAATGAAAGGTATTCCACACCACTTGCTCGATGTAGCCAATCCTAAAAATCAATTCACAGTAGCCCGATATAAAAAGTTAGCCGAAAAGAAAATTAAAGAGATAATCGCACGGGGCAAAATACCCATCATCTGCGGGGGCACAGGATTTTATATTGACGCTCTAACTCGCGGCACGGTTCTGCCAGAAGTTCTGCCAAATAGAAAGTTAAGAAAAAAATTAATGACAAAATCAGCGATAGCATTGTTTGTCACTCTTAAAAAATTAGATCCTCGCAGGGCAAATAATATAGATCCTAAAAATAAAATTCGGCTTATCCGGGCTATTGAAATAGCCAAAGCGCTGGGCAAAGTTCCAAAGATTACCGAAATTAAACCTGTGTATAAATTTATAAAAATTGGCCTTAGAGTTCCGGAAGATAGCTTGAAAAGAAAAATCAGATCTCGCCTGCGAAAACGCATCCGCGGTGGAATGGCTGCCGAGCTATACGACCTAAAACATCAGGGGGTGCCGTGGAAAAGATTTATAGAACTTGGTTTTGACCAAAAATATATCGCTCTTTATCTGCGTGGAAAACTTAGCCAAAAAGAGATGTTTGAAAACCTTTTCAAGAATAATTGGCAATATGCTAAACGCCAAATGACTTGGTTCAAGCGCGACCCTGAAATAAAATGGTTTACGCCAGACCAATACAAAAAAATAGAAAAGTACCTAAAGAAAAAACTTTAAGATTTTTTCTGTCCCTCCGCCATTTCAAAAAAGATAGGTAGAACCGATATAAAAACTACCAATAGCACCATTACCCAGAGATAATCCTTTATTCCGGGAAAAACATGGCCGAGAAAATAGCCAAGCAGGGTGACTAGAAAAGACCAGAGGAATGAGCCAACGATATTGTACTTGATAAAAGAACGGTAGTTCATTTTTGCCACGCCGGCCACTATTGGCACGAAAGTGCGGACAATGGGCACAAAACGGGCGAAAGTGATGGCAATCTTGCCATGTCGGTTAAAGAATTCGTGCGCCTTGTCGATATGATCCTGCTTTAGTATTTTTTTGAAAAAGGAAAAATTCTGAAGCTTGATTAAGTGAACACCTATTTCATATCCCGCTAGTCCGCCTAAAAAGGTAGCCACAAAAATCATTGGGATTAGGAAAAAAATATTGAGCCCATACGCTCCAGCGAATAGTCCGGCGGTGAAAAGCAAACTGTCTCCCGGCAGAGGAAAAAATATTCCGGATTCCAAAAAAACAATAATAAAAATGCCGGTGTAGCCGAAAGTGGTGATAATGTGCGGAATGTCAAAAAGTTCAAGCATTATTTATTGTGGTTTTTTATCCACCATTTTTTAATAAATGGCAAAGATTGAACGGATAGGAAATATCCTATAGCCGGAACAAGGGCGTTTAGGAAATAATTTTCTGAACCAATGAAATACATTACCTTGATTGCGATCACGTAAATGATCGCCGAAATCAAAAATACACGAAAGTAACTCGTCTCCCAGGCCTTATCAGCTTCCACTTTAGCATTCCTTTGCTTTATTACTTCTATTTCTTCTTCTAGTTTTTTAATTCGTTCTTCCATAATTATCTTTTAATTTTAAGCTTATTCTGGTATAATCACAAGACAACAAAGTGTTTTGTTGCATGTTCTTTTTAGTAAAGAAATGTGTTAGTTTATATTTCACGTTTCTGTGCTCCGCCGTAAGGCGGAGTATGGGCGATTAGTTAAGTGGTATAACTTCGGTCTCCAAAACCGATGTCGGGGGTCCGATTCCCTCATCGCCCGCAAAATAAAGCTATTTCTTGGCCTCTTTATGCTTGGTCTGTTTACGACACCATTTACAGTACTTTTTAAGCTCAATCTTCTTGGTGACGAGTTTCTTGTTTTTGCTAGACCAGTAATTTATGCGTTTACAAGTTCCGCAGGCAAGCTTTATCAATCTATCTTGGGACATGTGAGCATCCTAGTATAAAAATTTACAAAAAGCAACCGGGTTAAATTACCGCCTTTTTGGCTTGGATATTTTTCCTTAACAATTTACTTGCGACTTTAGAAAATTTTACGGGGTTCCCGGTGGTAAAATATAAAGTTTCTCCCGCCTTCTTTTCATTATTTTCCAAGAAATGGTTGGCGAGTAAACTGCCTGTTTGTCTGGCGATAGCCCGGCCACCGTCTATAAGTTTAATTGGTTTTTTAATTATTTTTTTTATAGCGAACTTAAGAAATGGGTAATGGGTGCAGCCCAAGACCAGACAGTCGGCCTTTGAATTTTTTACTTTTTGAAGATATTTTAGAAGCAGTTTATTTACTTCATTGCTATTTAGCTCCCCATGTTCCACCACGTCTTCAAGGTTTTTACAACCGATGTTGAAAATCTTGAAGCCCCCACAATAATTTTTTATCAGTTTTTTTAGTACTGCGCTTTTAGAAGTTGAAGGAGTTGAAATAACCGCCACGGTTTTAGAGATAGTTTTTTCCGCCGCTACTTTAATAGCGGGCACAGTACCTACAATCGGAAGTGAATATTTTTTACGAAGCTCACCTATCGCACTGCAAGTCGCGGTGTTGCAGGCCACCACCATTGCCTTGATACCATGATGTTTTATAAAGTAGTCAGTGATTTTAGAAGTTAGTTTAACGAGTTCCTTTGCAGTTTTTTCTCCATAGGGCACATATAACTGGTCGGCTAAAAAAATAAAATTTTCATTCGGTAGCAGACGCTTGAGTTCTTTTAAGACAGAGAGCCCGCCCACGCCTGAGTCGAAAACTCCAATTGGCCGATTATTTTTCATGGTAATTATTTAACTGTGGTCTTTAGCTTTGACTCTCGTTTAAATCTGGCAATAGCAAGATCGATCAAAATGTCTAAAAGTTTAGGCAGTGGTATACCACTCGCCTCCCACAACTTTGGGTACATACTGATATTAGTAAAGCCGGGAATAGTATTAATTTCATTCACCAATACCTCTCCGTTCTTTTTCAAGAAAAAGTCCACTCGTCCCATGCCTTCACAGTTTAGAACTTCGAAGGTCTTTACGGCGAGTTCTTGAATTTTTTTAATAGTATTTTTATCAAGTTTTGCCGGTATTTCGGAAACAGAACTATGGTCAATGTATTTCGCATCATAAGAATAAAATTCTTGGTTGGCAATAATTTCTCCAGGAATTGAAGCCGTCGGTGTTTCGTTTCCTAAAACCGCGCACTCTATTTCCCCGCCGTCTATGAATTCTTCAATAACGATTTTTGTGTCAAACTTAAATGCTTCACGTAGTGCACGCTTAAATTCGGTTTCATTTCGCACCTTACTTACTCCCACCGAAGAGCCCATATTGGCGGGTTTGATAAAGAGTGGTAGGCCAAGTTCTTTTTTAATCTTTTTAAAATTTATTTTTTTGCCGTTAGAAATTGTAATAAATTTTCCTATCGGAATTCCGGCGTCTCGAAGAAGTCGTTTCATTACATCCTTGTCCATGCTTACTGCTGAGCCCAAAACCCCAGCGCCCACATATGGTATTCCTGCTAACTTTAAAAGCCCCTGCATGCTACCGTCCTCTCCAAACGGCCCATGCAATACTGGAAAAACCACATTAAAATTTTTAAGATTATTAAAATTAAACTGGCCGTCTTTGCCTATTTTGATAGGTTTTACTTTATATTTCTTCTTATTCAACGCAGATATTACGTTTTTGGCTGATTCTAAAGATACTTCATGTTCAGCTGATTTTCCTCCAAAGAGTATTCCAATTCTTAATTTCTTTTTCATCTTGGCACCAGTGTAGCACTTTTTAGGTCTTTAGGAAAATTGGTGAGATTTTTACAGCCCTTCTGGGTTATTAGCACCATGTCCTCTATCCGCACTCCGCCCCAGCCCTTAAAATAAAGTCCGGGTTCTACTGTCATTACACAGCCCACCGGTAGTACGTCCTCGCTTTTTGGTTTAAAATTCGGCCACTCGTGAATTACTGTGCCTATACCGTGGCCTAGCCCGTGCCCAAATCTTTTTACGCCGAACTTTTTATTTAGAAAATCTCGCGCTGTCTTATCTATGACTTTTGCTCTTTTCTCGCCACTTGAAATTTTTTTAATCGCACGGTTTTGCGCTTCTAGTACGCTCTGATAAACTTTCTTTTGTCTCCTGCTTGGTTGCCCCCAGAAATAAGTGCGAGTCATATCCGAACAGTAATGATTTATAGTGCATCCAAAATCAAACATAATGGTGTCCCCTTTCTTTAGTTTTGTTTTGCCCGGTTCGTGGTGAGTGTTTGCCGTATTTTTACCAAATGAGACAATCGGTGGGAAAGCTAGCACTGAAGCGCCATACCTCCGAAATCTTTCAGTGACAAATCTTGCGATCGCTAGTTCTGTCACTCCCGACTTGAGTTTCTTTATAACATCTTTTAAGACCCGCTCGCTTATCCTCTGCGCTTTTATAATATTCGCAAGTTCTCGCCTACTTTTAACTGCCCGAACTTCATGAATTAATTTTGTTTTCTTCTTCATTTTATGTATGTTATCACTTTTAGACGGCCGTCAAAATTGATAACATCAATATACTTCTTGCTGATAACATTTTTCGCAGTAAATAATCGGTGCGTATTCTTCAGTATATACTGTCTCGACTTCTACGCTACACTCCGAACAACTTCGCTTAATAATTTTCAGAGGTGGACGTTTGTCCATTCGCCGGATATGCCTAATATCAAAACACACCCTTGGTAGAGGTAAATTCATTCTTCGATAAAAGGTCAATTCGTTTTGAGTTATGCGAAACGCTCCCACAGAGTTTGGATTATCCTTTTCAGCACACTCTATAATTTCACTTAAAATTGAATCGTTTACTTCAGAAATGGTTTCAGGTAATTGAGAGGCCTTTGTTGTGGTCTCATAATTTTTCTTCCCTTTACCCATCCAACGGTAACCCCTATCAAGTGCCTCCTCTTTAGTAAGAGGATGATAATAATTCGCGATTGTTTCATTGTAAGCAAAATCAGAAAAGTTTGCAGGAAAATTCTCTCCAAATCGATACTCCAAGCCCTTATTGTCCACGTAGGGTATTTTTTTCATCTGTTCGATAATTTCATTTTTTAGTTTTTTATATTCTTCTTTAGAATACTCCTTATTGAGAATTGAATATTTTCCTTTTTTCAAGCCCACGCAACCAAAGCAATCATGCGCTCCGGGGCAAGTATTGCAGTAATACAAATCATGCGCTCCCATCCAGCATTGATTGCAAAAATATAGTCGTGCGATATCAATGCCGCAATTTTCGCATTCGTAAATTTGTTCGGCCTTATTGCCCCATTCAAAGTAATCCATACAATCTTCAGCATTGAAAACCATAAATAAGTACTTACCGTCCTTCACGTTTTCACAATCAAATGACTTAGTAACGTTTTTACTGTTCAAAAACCAGTTGCCCAACACTTTTTCGGACTTAATAGACATGATAGCCCTTTGAGGAAATTTTTTTCTAAACCGCTCGAATTCTACTTTCATTTTTTCGAGCCCGGAAAAAGTATCAAGTTTCATTTCTTTTAATTTCTTTAAATATTCTTCTTTGGTATATTTTTTATTCCAAATACAATATTCTGCATTCACCAAATTTACGCACCCCACACAATTCGAGGAATTTCTGCATGCGTAAATAAAATAGCAATCTCTCGAGTCCTTGCTTTCTTGTCCAAATTTTACATTGTAGCAGTTCGCACAATTCACACACTCGTAACATAATTCACATTCGTAAATCCACGAGCAATCACAACAGTCAAGAACATGCTTTTTGCCATTGTAAATATATAAGGAATTTTCCGGATAAGAACTACGAAAAACCATATAAGAATTTTTTGGGTCCGTAACACGATGCGCATACGGGCTATTCACTGCAAGCCCTTGCCGAACTATCGACATCCTGGGTATTTTATTTTGAAGTTCTAAAAATTGTTCAAGAAAAGGTCGGGCCGGATTATAATCCATCCCATACTGCCCTGGATCCCATTCGTCAGAGTACCAAATATCGGTCTCATAAACCGGGAATGGCGCGTCTTCCGAATACATACTAAAAACTTCTTTGCCAGAAAAATCGCACTTTCTTTTGTACAAAACGGTCTCACTAGTGTGTAAAAAACGTCTCAAGAGCCGGCACTTCGGACAAAACGTTGGTGGAGAAACTTTTATTTTTTCATAAAAAGAAAAATCATCCGGCTCGATTACGAAGTCCTTTTTGCAATTTTGACAAATTTTAGTTTCGCTTTGCATAATCTATTCTACAATTCTATAGAATATTAGAATACCTTTACACTAACTTCACAATATCGTGATAGGTAACCAGAACCATCAAGAGAATTAAAATCACGAAGCCGATTGTGTTCGCCGTGTTGGCAACTCTCGGATTCATGGCCGAGCCTTTGATTTTTTCAATCAATAAAAAGAGCAACCGCCCGCCGTCGAGCGCTGGAAATGGAAGCAAATTTATAATCGCCAAGTTTATGGAAATAAGCGCCGCGAAGGACAAAAGGTAGGCAAAGCCGAATTCGTAAACGTCTCCCACTATACTCACCATCCCCACCGGTCCGGTAATAGCAGTCAGGTTGCCTTGACCCTTTATACTCTCTACAATAAGCGTATACAGCCCTAGAGCTGTGTCTTTGGTGAGAGCCAGGGTGAGCTTCATTCCTTCAGAAAATGCCCTTAAAATAGGCAATTTGGCCGTACCTACCTGATCCATGGATATACCTATCATTGGCCTGCCATCAACCACACTTTTGACCGGTATTATGTTTACGAACTTCACATCTTGATGATTTTTACCTCGGGTATAGCCGATTTCAATTTCCTGGTTGGGGTGAGAAACAATAAAGGCCTTTAGAGTTTCCGGATTTATTTCTTGAAGATTTTTACCTTCTTCTCCGATTTCAGAAGACAAGATTGAAACCGTTACGATGGCATCTCCGGGCTTTAGGCCGGCAGTTTCGGCGGGTGAATTCGGCGCCACAGATACAACTAGTAAATTTACATTTTCAAGTTCATGGCCGGGTACGGCACTGCCTACCGAAGTCGGAATTCCGGACATAAAACCAAAAGAAAGCACCATCCAGGCTAGTAAAAAGTTCATAAAAACTCCGGCGAAAAGTATTATTGCTTGCTTCCACTTTGATTTATTTACAAAACTTCTTTCTCGGTCAGGCCCATTGAGGGACTCTTCATCCGGACTCTCGCCGAAAATTTTTACAAAACCGCCGATGGGGAAAAGATTGAGGGTGTACTCCGTTTCCCCTTTTCGGAAACCAAAAAGTCGCGGCGGGAAACCGAAACCAAATTCATCCACCCGAATACCGAAACTTTTCGCGGTAAAAAAGTGCCCCCATTCATGGACTAGCACGAGGACGAGAAGTATTACGATGAAAATAACGATGCTCAATTTTTAATTCGTAATTACTAATTTATAATTAACCCAAAACTTCCTTCTCTTTCTTGCCAAAAATCGCTTCCAGATTTTTATTGACCCCGTCCACAACCTTCTGTAAATCATCTTTGGCTCTAAATTTTTCGTCTTCCGTCATTTTCCCCGCTTTTTCCTTAACCTGGACATCGTCCCAGATTCTTTCTCGTTCCCGGCGGACCGTAATTCTGGCCTCTTCTAATTTTTCTTTCAGAACTTTTACTAAAGTTTGCCTGGTTTCTGTGGTTAATTGAGGAAAAATAACGCGAATACCTGCATCATCGGTAGCAACTGACAACCCTAAATTGGAGGCAATGATGGCTCTTTCAATATCTTTAATTTGATTTTTGTCCCAGGGAGCGATGCGGAGGGTCTTCGGATCTTCAATGGAAACAGAAGCGACATTTTTGAGCGATACATGCGCGCCGTATGACTCCACGGATACGCCGTCTAAGACCGAGGGCGACGCCCGGCCCATGTTGAGTTGGTTGTATTCTTTTGCTAGAAATTCTTCCACTTTTTTTAATTCTGTTTTAAGATTAGAAAAGTTGTATTGCATCCCGTACGAAATTTCATTAAATTTGTAAATTGACCCATCCCTTATATGAAACCATGGTGGTAAGATTTCGTACGGGATTGCATTTACCTATTATAGCACAGGAATAATTAGAGCGACTGACTCCATTAAATTTTTTACGGATGAGCCCGGCTGACGGAGAAATTCTCGGACCTTGAAAATCTGATGCAGACAAATTTGTAAAGAATTTTGAACGGGGAAGGTTCCATCCGAAGGATGGAGTAATCCGGAAAAATTATTTACAAATTTCTTGTGAAGCACGCTCTCTACTGCATTCAAAAATCTAAGCGCTTTGGACCGTGCAGAGTCCAGTGTGACATCTTTCCCGACCCCTGTCGGGATCCCGACTTCGGTCGGAACCTCCGCTTCAGTTACTAACTCTTTTATAAAATTAATTCTACTTTGGAGCGGCGTCTTAATAAATTCTTCCGCTTCTTTCAACTCAATCCCCTCTTTTGGTTTAATTACATAAAATCTAGAGGCGAAGGTTTTAAGGAGCGCATTGACGTCCGGTACAACTAGAAAAAAATGAGTATTCTCTATCGGCTCTTCAAACATTTTAAGCAGAGTATTCTGCGCCTCTAGTAAAAAATTATTAGCCGAAATTACAAAAATTTTTCTACCCGCAGAATTTGCTTTTTCTCGGCTGAAGGACTTTAGATTACGCGCATCTTCCACCTTAAAAGAGTCCGCTTTTAGGTGAACAAAGTCCGAATTGCCAACTGTCTTTATTCCTAAATCCTCTACCGCTTCCAGAATTTCAGGTAAAATTTCCTCCCCAATTCCTTCTATCAAATACGCATGATGCAGATTATTCTTGTTTATATGTTTTGAAATTTTGGAGCTCATTTTATTTTTTACTTATTATTTTTTACTTATTATTTTTTACTTAGGACGGTCTTTTTGTATACATCCAAATGTTCTAGCGCGATGCCGGTACCTTTAGCCACGCAGAAAAGCGGGTCTTCGGCCAGTATTGCTTTGACTCCGGTTTTGCGATAAACCAAATCCGTAAAATTACGCAAGAGAGATGAACCGCCGGTCATGATGATGCCGTAATCCATAATGTCGGAAGCAAGTTCCGGTGGGGTCTCCTGCAAAACATCTTTAATGGCTTTAATAATACGTTTCAATTCACCGTCTATGGCCCGCACTATTTCGTTGGTGCCGATTTGGGCCGAGCGGGGCAAGCCCTGGATAAAGTCCCGGCCTTTTATGGTAGCGCGTAGTTCTTCTTCCAGCGGCACCGCCGCGCCGATTTTTATTTTTACTTCTTCGGCAGTTCTGTCGCCGATGGCTAGGTTGAAAGTTTTTTTAATATAATCCGCGATGGCTTGGTCAATTTTATTTCCGGCGCATTTGACTGAAGTAGAAGCCACAATTCCCCCGAGCGATATTACCGCCACGTCCGTCGTGCCTCCGCCAATGTCCACAATCATATACCCTCTCGATTCATGAATGGGAATGCCAGCGCCGATAGCCGCCAAGATGGGCTCTTTTACCACATAAGCATTTTTAGCGCCGGCTTTTATCGCCGCTTCTACTACGGCTCTGCGCTCCGTAGATGTAACCCCGGCCGGAACCGACACCATCACATCCGGTTTGAAAAGATTGAAGCGCCCCATCGCTTTATTTATAAAATACTTAAGCATCGCCTCAGTCACCCGATAATCCGCGATCACTCCGTCTTTCATCGGACAATAAGTGATAATGTTCTCCGGGGTCTTGCCGATCATGTCTTTGGCTTCAAAGCCAATAGCTAGAATTTTATTATCCTGCTCGGACACCGCCACCACGGAGGGCTCGTTTAACACGATGCCTTTACCCGGCAAAAACACCAAAGTATTGGCCGTACCCAGATCTATGCCTAGTTTTCTTCCGAAAAATGCCATTAAAGTAATATATCACACTTGTGTTAGAATGAAAGAATCAAAGAAAATTATGAATGATGACTTAAAAAATCCTTTCCGAAACTACATGGACAGCTTCAGGATACATGAAGAAGTGGAGAACCCTGTACACGAAATCGTCAACATATACTACGAGATGCGCAGGTGGGATAATATGCCAAAAAAATTTTACGAGAAAAAAGAACGAAGCTATCCGAAGCTTGCGCATGAAGCAAAAATGTTATACGAGGCCTGCGAGGAGGAGTTGGAAGATGCGGTCTGGGCACTGGATAAAATGAAATACTTGGCCGACAAAGGAGGATTCGATTGGTCTATAATTACTTGCTTAAAACATAAATTGAAGTAGAGTGGAAAAATTAATTTAAATAAAATAAAAAGAGTTTGACTTCACGAGTAGATAGTTTATAGTTTTAGATGAGGAGGAGAGTTCCTATGTATTACGTTTTACTGCAGAAAGTGCCTGTCTGGGGTATTCCAGGGTTGTTGAAACCTGTTTGGACCACAGACGTGGAGAGGGCTCGTGCAGAGATGATCACGAGCCCGCAAGGAAGCACTCTGCTCCAAGAGGTTCCTCCGCGACCAAGCAGAATAATCGATCCGCAGAGGGAATACCACGCCGGCAAGTAGTGCCCCGTCAGAGGACGCAGCAAGGGCAAACCCTCGCTGCGTCCTCTCGACACTTTTTTATTTTAGGCCACAATTACCGTAAACTCCCCTTTTTGTTTAACAGGATTTTCTTTTAAGTATTCCAAAAGTTCTGCGGCCTTCCCGGTCTTAAATTCTTCATAAATTTTCGTAAGCTCTCGAGCTAGGCATACCTTTTTTTCTGGACAAAATTTTGCAAGCGATTCCAGTGTTTTCAAAATACGGTGCGGGGATTCGTAAAACGCAATTGTCCTTTTTGCTTCGGTAATTTCCTTGAACAATGTTTCTCTGCCCTTCTTGTGCGGCAAAAATCCAAGGAAAGTAAATTCGTGTATGGGCAAGCCGCAAGCCGAGAGCGCAGCGATAACGGCCGAAGGTCCCGGCACCGGAATTACATCTACGCTATAGCGTAGATTGTCGTTGTCCTTGATTTGCGCCACTAGCATGGCCCCAGGGTCGGAAATCCCCGGTGTACCAGCGTCGGAGACCAATGCCAAGTCCTTGCCCTCTTCTAGAAGTTTAAAAATTTTATCTGTTTTTGCCAATTTGCTGTGAGTATGATAACTTAGCGTGGCCGTGCCAATTCCATATTTATTGAGAAGCTTTTTCGTCTCGCGGGTGTCCTCGCATAAAATCAAGTCCACATTTTTTAATGTTTCAATTGCGCGGAGGGTGATATCCCCCAGGTTGCCTATCGGAGTAGCTACTATATAGAGCTTAGACATTTGCCTTGCTCTCTTTTAGAACAGGTAAGCTCGCTAGAATGATTACGGCAAGTGAGACAATGAGAATATTTTTTAAGATGTATTGCCCTTCCAGCGTAGGAATACCAAGACCCTGCCAAGTTAGTTCCGGTAAAATAAACAACGGCAGAATAGTTGTGATAAAATGAAATGCCAAAAGAAAAAGGCCTAGGCGGGTGAGGGATGGAGTTATAAAAATAAGACCAATGATAATTTCAAGTACGCCAAAGGCAATTAAGAATGGTTCCGGTGCAACCGTGGGCATGGTCTTATTCAAGAGCGCTATGATCAGGGGATTCGCCGCGCCGTTAGCGGAGAAAATCTTAATTGCTCCGAAATAAACATACACAGCGAAAATGGCAAAGCGCGCAAATGGCACTGCTATTCTCCCCGCCCAACTCACCAGCACTTCATCCCAATTTTCTATTTTTTGATTAAAGTTTTGCATTTTGAGATTATATAACGTCTGTATAAAAAGTTAAAGGGGAGTCAACGTATCCCTCGATTTTTATGGGGAAGCTGTAAGAACTGAACGCCATGATGGCATTCGTTCTTACTTCGTACCTATACTGGTACGCGAATATTTCTCTTTCCACTCTTTCCATTTTATCATCTCCTCGGTCGATTGACCGAAGAAGCCAGTTCGCGACATGCGATTAACCGTTACCGGTTACTGGCATCGCCCTACTAGGGGCGAGTCTCGGCTTGAAGCCAGACGGTTAAGTAATTTTTGAAAACAACCTAACTGCCTGGCTCCAATTTTGGCGAGAATTCAAAGAACGCTATATCCTAGTAGTATAGCATGTTTCAAGTCAAAAGTCAAGCCAAATTGGCTTATATTATAAGGGCTAATTGACCTAAATTTGTATTACTCATTTATAGACATCATGGTCGCCAACAGTCATAAATACAACCTCGTCTTTTTTTAGATAGCCAAAAACTATTCTATAACGATAATCTATAGAAAAACTATATCGGGAGGCAAATCGACCATGTAATTTATGGACTTTCAGCATTTTGTGATTTTTTCTATCTTTAAAAAGTTCAGTTTTTTCTAGAACTTCTTCTTGTAATTCATTTGGGAGATTATTATATTGTTTAATAAAAGATTGAGTATAAGCAATCTTCATAAAATTACTTAAATTTTTTAGATATTTTTCGTAAATCGCCTCTAAAAATCAAACCATCTTTTATATCCTGTTCGGCTCTAAGTAAGGCAAAAACTGCTTCCTCCTCAGTAAGGCGAGTCAGAGCTTTGCGCATAACTGCAGCTTTATTTTCCGCGAAACCGGATTTGACTAAATTATTTAAGGATAATTCCAATTTTGAATTTAAGGGCACAGATATTGTAGACATATGATTATATAATATTAACTTATAATACTATAATTCAGTATATACCTAGCTACGAGAGTAGTCAAGCACTATTTTCTGTATTTCCTAGTCCTCCATTTATCCGCAATTTTTACGCGAGTAAGGGAGCGCTCAAGCTCGGCTTCGAAATGCTCGAAATCCACGAGTTCTTTGTTTTCCATTTTCTTTTTCAATTCTTCGGACTTCCTTTTTGCTTCTTCTATTTTTGCATCTGATATTTCTGAAACATGTTCCGCAAAGTCCGCTAGTACTGCAACTTCAGTAGTACCCTCTTCATTTTGTTTCACTTCTAAAAATCCGCCCGCCACTGCCATGGGGATATGCTCGCCACCTGAAGTAGCTACCACGTCTCCGGATTTAAGTCCCACCACTAGAGGAATATGATCCGGCAATACCGTGATCTCCCCTTCAGAAGTCGGCAAACTAACAAAGTCCACCATTTCTTCTAGGACGAGACGTTCTGGGGTAACTATTTTTAATTTTAATTGTTTTGCCATATGTAAGTATTTTTGAATAGCTTCTCTCAAAATGCAATCTGTCTAGCTAAGCTTAGCTAGCGAACTGCTCGTCGCTCAAGAAAATAATAATCGGATTACCTCTTTTCTTTTCTAAGCTCCTGCGCAAGGCATTTCTTAAGAACTATTCAAAAAAATTTTAAAGTGCGCCTCGCATATAAAAATCCCCTTCCGACTTATCGTCATGCTTGCCATCCAAAATTTCCTTGAACGAGCGGATAGTTTCTTTGAGCGGCACATATTGCCCTTTCGCTCCGGTAAATTGTTCCGCCACGAAAAACGGTTGTGAAAGAAACTTTTGAATTTTACGAGCCCGAGCTACGAGTTCTTTGTCCGCTTCAGAGAGTTCTTCCATCCCTAAAATCGCAATGATGTCTTGCAAGTCCTTGTAACGCTGAAGCACGCGCTGTACTTCGCGGGAAACATTATAATGTTCTTCCCCCACGATGTTGGGGTCCAGAATGGTAGAAGAAGAATCAAGCGGATCCACCGCTGGATAAATTCCTATTTCCGAAAGCGAACGATTAAGCACCACCGTAGAGTCCAGGTGGGCAAAGGTTGTAGCTGGCGCCGGGTCAGTCAGGTCGTCCGCTGGCACATACACGGCCTGTACGGATGTCACCGAGCCCTTGTCCGTAGAAGTGATGCGCTCTTGTAAGATTCCCATCTCCGTTCCCAAAGTCGGCTGATAACCCACGGCTGAAGGAATACGACCGAGAAGCGCGGAGACCTCGGAGCCCGCTTGAGTAAAACGGAAAATGTTGTCAATAAATAAAAGCACGTCCTTGCCTTCTTGGTCGCGGAAATGTTCCGCCATGGTTAGTCCCGAGAGAGCCACGCGCAGACGCGCGCCTGGCGGTTCATTCATTTGCCCGAAGACCATCGCCACTTTATCAATAACACCGGACTCTTTCATTTCGTGATACAAGTCATTTCCTTCACGAGTACGCTCACCCACTCCAGCGAACACAGAATATCCGCCGTGGTTTGAAGCAATGTTGTGAATGAGCTCCTGAATGACCACCGTCTTACCCACGCCCGCGCCACCGAAGAGCCCCACCTTGCCGCCTTTGAGCACCGGACAAATTAGGTCAATGACTTTTATTCCGGTCTCTAGAATTTCAACTTTGGTTGCCTGCTTCACGTATTCGGGAGCGCGACGATGTATTGGCATACGTTTTCCATCACCCCCTGCCCCCTCCTTATCAAGGCGGGGAGGGTTCTTTTCTCCTCTTGCCTGAGGAGGAGTGCCTGAAGGGCGAGGTGGTGGGAGGTCATCAATGGCCTCACCTAAAACATTAAAAATTCTTCCGAGAGTTGCACTGCCCACGGGTACAGAAATAGGCCCGCCAGTGTCAGAAACCTCTACGCCGCGAGCTAGGCCGTCAGTGGAATCCATGGCAACACTCCTCACAACTCCGCCGCCTAGATGCTGTTCAACTTCCAGAATTACTTTTTTCTCGCCTTTTTTTACTACTAGCGCGTTGTAAATATCTGGCAGACCTTCCGCAAACTCCACATCTACGACCGGACCGATAATGCGTTTAATTGTTCCTGTGTGTTGCATATTTTCTTTATTGATATCTTATAATAAATTACTTTATTCACAAAGCTTTTAGCTTTTTAGTTAACTAGCTATCTTCTATCAGCTGACTGAAGCCATCCCTGCGCTGATCTCCGATATTTCTCTAGTAATATTCGACTGTCTTGCCTTGTTAAATACCAGTGTTAAGTCATCAATCATTTCCCCCGAGGCCTCACTCGCATTCTTCATCGCTACCATCCTGCTCGACTGCTCGGAAGCATTGGACTCTAGGAGCATCTGGTATATCTGCATGCGGGTTAACTTTTCCGCCAAGGAAGTTATAAGCTCTTCCCGGTTTCCTTCAAATAAATAATTTACTCTTTTCATTTCCTTCGCTCCTTTTTTAGGGGCTAGATTTTCTATCAATTCCTTGAGCTCCGTCTTTGAAATCGGAAGGATCTGTTTTATATTCGGCCGCTGGGTCAGAGCTGAAATAAAATCCGTGTAAGCTACTAAAACTTTATCATAATGTTCCAGGGTATATTCATCCATTATCATTTTGGATATCGGTAAAACATCCGAGAGAGAGATATTGTCTGGGAGTTCAGTGAAGCTGGCAATGATGTTTCGGCCCAAGCGACGCATCGAGGTATCGCCCTTTTTACCGATTGAAAGTATATCAATCTTAGTGTTTTTATTTTCTTCTTGATTTTTTAATATGGAAATCGCTTTTTTCGTTACTTGCGCGTTGTAGGCGCCACAGAGTCCGCGGTTGGAAGTAATGAGCACCAACAAAATATTTCTCGCTTCTCTTTCAATAAAAAGTGGATGGGTGGAGTCCTCTAAATTCCGAGCGATTGAGGTCAAGATTTCCCAAGAATATTCCGCATATAGTCGTGAGGCAAGTGTGGAAGAAACCGCGCGCTTCATTTTACTGGCTGCCACCAGCTCCATCGCCTTGGTGATTTTCTTGGTGCTTTTGACCGATTTTATTCTATTTTTAATTGCTTTACTGTTTGACATAATTTAATTTTCCCGACCTCTGTCGGGATCCCGACTTTGGTCGGGACTTTTGTTCCCTAACTAAAACTATTCTTATAATCTTCTATCACTTTTTCTAATTCTTTCTCCCCTTTATTCGTCCACATTTTTGTATCTTTTATTTCTTTATAAAAGGTCTTGGCATTGCGCTCGCTGTAATCCGTGAGTCCTTGTTCAAATGCTTTTATTTTCTCCACTGGCACATCGTCCATGAAGCCCTTGGTTAGAGCGTATAGGGTAACCACTTGATGCTCGGTCTTTACTGGAGAATATTGGAGTTGTTTCAACACTTCCACCGCTCTTTTGCCGCGTTCAAGCTGACGCTTGGTGCTCTCATCCAAATCAGAACCGAATTGGGAAAATGCTTCCAGCTCGCGGAACTGCGCTAAGTCCAGCTTGAGCGTTCCTGCCACTTTTTTCATTGCCTTAATCTGTGCATTTCCTCCCACGCGAGACACTGATGAGCCCACGTTTACCGCCGGGCGAATACCTTTATAAAAAAGATCGGTCTCAAGGAAAATCTGCCCGTCCGTAATAGAAATCACATTCGTTGGAATATACGCCGAAATGTCGCCAGCTTGGGTTTCAATAATAGGTAGCGCGGTGATAGACCCTCCGCCATACTTAGCATTTCTTCGGCAAGCTCTTTCAAGCAAACGAGAATGTAAATAAAAAACGTCACCCGGATATGCTTCACGGCCAGGTGGACGACGTAGTAAAAGAGAAATTTCGCGATAAGCCACAGCATGCTTGGACAAGTCATCGTAAATAATTAACACGTCCTTACCCTTATCCATAAAGTATTCTGCAACGGCAACTCCGGCATATGGCGCAATGTACGAGAGTGGTGCTGGTTCCGATGCGCCCGCAGAAACTATGACAGTGTAAGCCATAGCGCCACCTTCTTCCAGGCGCGCCTCGATCTTACGAAGTTTGGAATCCTTTTGCCCGATGGAAACATAAACACAAATCATGTTCTGGCCTTTTTGATTTAGAATACTATCTATGCAGAGAGCGGTCTTGCCTGTTTGTCTGTCACCAATAATAAGTTCACGCTGACCGCGACCGACGGGAATGATAGCATCAATTACTTTTATACCAGTAGCCACCGGCTCGGAAACACTCTGCCTGGTTACTACCCCTGTCGCAACTTTTTCAATCGGATAGGTCTTGTCCGCTTTGATAGCGCCTTTGCCATCAATGGCTTGCCCTAAAGGACTTACAACGCGGCCAAGTAACGAGTCCCCGACCGGAATTTCCAAGATTTTGCCTGTCGCTTTTACTTCATTGCCTTCTTTTATTTTTGAAAAGTCACCCAGAATAACGACCCCGACTGTGTCCTCTTCCAGGTTGAGCGCCACACCGGTCTCGCCATTTTGAAAAGTAACCATTTCGGAGGATTTGATGTCAGAGAGTCCAGAGATCTTGGCAATACCGTCGAAAACTTCAATAACATGACCGACTTTCTCTGTCTTCGTATCTGCCTTGAAGGCCTCTATTTCTTTTCTTAAATTTTCTATGATATGGTTTGACATATTCTTCTTTTATTTTCCTTGTATTAAAAATTTTTCTAACTGGTGAAGTTTGTTGCTATATGTAGTATCCAATACTTCGTCTCTGACCTCAACTCTCGCTCCGCCCAATAATTCTTCTTTTTCAAGAAATTCGCCCACTACAATCTGCGCCTTGTATTTTATTTTGATTTCATCTTCCAGCTTGCTTCTCTTCGGGTGCTCCATTCTCTTGGCGGTGGCAACTTTCATTCTAACAGTCCCTGTTTTTTTATCAAAAATATTTTGGAGAGCGTTCAGGACTTCCTCGGACTTGCCAAGCATGCGCTTGTTTTCAAGCACCCGAACCGAACGCTTGAGTACGGCAGTCAAATCCTGTTTTGATTTGCCTTCTGTCGCTTTATACACCGCTTCTGCTATATTTTTTGGGGAAATTTTTGCCATAATTCGTTAATTTTTTTGATTTTTATCTTCCATAATTTTCTTGGCAGCCAGCATGGCAAGCGATACGAGTTCGCTTTTTGCTTCCTCGACTAAGGCCTTTTTATCGATTTCCATTTGCTCCGTTCTCTTCTTGGTCCATGCGTCGTTGTCTGCTTTTATCTTCTCTAGGTTTTTTTCTTTCAATCTTTCCAGGTCTTTTTGTAGTTCCGTTTGAGCATCTATCGATAGTTGTCTCAATTTAATTGTATTTTTTTCGTATTCTTCGGTGGCTTTTTGCAATAATTCATTGGACCTTTTCGCGTCATCCAGCCCTTTGGAAATTTCTCCCGTGCGGTCTTTCATTAATTTACTCAAGGGCTTGGCAGCGAGAAGATAAAATACCAAAAAAACCAGTCCGAAATTAACGGCTTGCGCCAGCATTAATTTCCAGTCAATGTGAAATGTTGCAATAAATTCATCCATTACTTCTTCAAAATGTTACTTAATTGAAAAGGCAATAACCAACCCATAGATAGCTACCGCTTCAGCGAAAGCCGAAGCAATAAGCATTGGAACTAAAATTTTTCCTACTGCTTCCGGATTCCTGCCTATACCCTCCATCGCGCGCCCGCCGATCATACCGATACCCAACCCCGCGCCAATAGCGGAGAGCCCGATGGCTAAGGCCTTGGCGAGTGGCGCTAAATTTACAACTGAACCTACTACTTCGTTTTCCATAATATTGTTAAATTAAACTTATAATTTTTCGACTTATTAATAATTTTAATATTAATCTTAAACGCTGGCCAATTTTCCTTCACTACGACTCCCCTCATGTTCCTCGTGATCCTGCGCTGCGATAGTGAAGTAAACCGTCGCTAATAAAGAAAATATCAAGGCCTGAATGAGTCCGATAAATACTTCCAGGAATAAAAACGGCCCGGGCAAAACATATAGAAATATCGCGGACATGGAAGCTAGTAGCACTTCCCCAGCAAAGATATTTCCAAAAAGTCGGAAAGAAAGCGAGGCCACTTTGGCCACCTCTCCGATAAGCTCGAGCAATCCTACGAAAACATTTATCGGCGCAACAATGAGCACCGCCGGATCCTTGCGAACTTTCATCACTATCGAACCCAGCGCTTTGATATTAACATATTTATTAAAAGTTTTCCATAAACCAACAATTAAAATTCCGAAAATATTTGAGCCGATGACAATCATAATGCTCAAGGAGAGGGTGGTGTTGACGTCCGCCGTGCCAGCGCGGAAAAGCGGTATAAAAAGGGAATGCCCTTCCTTGAGCGCCGTAAATCCGACAGAGCCGACCATCGGCAGCAGCCCCAGCCAGTTATTTATCAATATAAAAACAAAAAGAGGTAGCACAAGTGGAAGAATTCTCAGAGAAAGCTTGCGGTCATTAGTCACCTGATCGCAAAGTGAAAGCGCTCCTTCAAGCAGTATTTCAAAAACATGCTGGATTTTCCCAGGAATTTTTTTTAGTCGGAGCCGAAGTATTATGCAAAATATTATTATTATAAAGACCGCCAGCCAGGAGGTCAGCAGTGAATTTGTAATATTGAATCCACCAGCTGGCGGACCGATATGAAAAACTGGTTCAGCAAAAATAGTTACCTCGTGAGTTATATTATTTTGTGTTGTATTATTTTCCATCTTTTTCTTGCCCGTCTGTATCCTCAGGCGAAGGCGGGTCTAAGTCCTTTTTATATTGTCTTATTTCGCGGTAAATCCCGAAGCAAGTAACACAAAATCCCGCAAGCATTATGAGGAAAAAGAGTGCCTGGCTTCCGGTAAAACTTCCTACATATTTTCCCAATAAAACACCTAAGACCAAAGGAAATATTATCCAAGATGTCGTCTTGGTATAAAAAATGATTACTGGTTTCCAGTCCACCCCTACATTGTAAATGAAAAATATATCGGATGCAAATTGGTTTTATACGTATTCGTATACGTATATATATACGTATAATTAACAATACCACCAGAGGAGCAGTGGCTCGTGGTGGCATATTACTATCTCTCGCGGGCGGGGCATCTCTGAAACGAGCCCCGCGCCCTTGAAGTTTTTCACTTTTTCTTTTTAATAAGCCGAAGAAATAGTGCCGACCCGGTCCAATCGTCGTCTTCGACGTCAAGACCGTCTTCCGCCGCTTTTTTTTCAGCATAGCGACGGAATGAGTCGTCTGCCACCTTTAGATCTGGTGGCGCGTCAGACAGGTAATCCCCGCCGACGAAGTGACCGCTAAGGCGGCTCACTCTCACGTAGCTGATCCCACTACGAAAGTCCAGCATCAGCCGTTGCCCCGCATGAAGCTTCGTGGCAACTGTCACGGAACACCTCCCAAACTTAGAATATATTAAAAAATAAAAGTGTCAAATATGGTTTTGTGGCTACAAATAATTCCTCCCCGTCGTTCGGAATTTTCGCAGCCCGCCCCTCGCGGTTTTGTGTGCTCACAAAACATCGCTGCGGTCCTCACAACTAAAAAAGTAAAACGGATTACTTTTTCTTGACGTTGTGATCTAATTATATCCTTTGCGCGAAATTATTTCGAGAACCAAAGCAACTAATCGCACGCTCCGCGTGCCTCCTTTCTCGAAATCAATT
>MFUG01000006.1:0-1390 GCA_001785615.1 Candidatus Nomurabacteria bacterium RIFCSPHIGHO2_02_FULL_42_19
ACCACTATCGGGGTCTCAGGTTTGGATTTAAATCTGACTAGTGACTTCAAAGGTTTCTATGCCGCTTCCGGCACTAATCAAGGGCGTCTTGGTCGCTACATGACTACAATTCCTACCGAATGGCAGTCACTTCTGGGCGGGCAAGCTTTGAATGGTGCCTGCTGTTTATCTATTATTGGCCGCACCAATTGGGGTCCAGGAGTCTCGGTCTTTAATCCTGATGACGTGGGTAGCGGTAGTGTGGTTCCGGTGAAAGAACTCTCCCGTTATGACGATGCTCATGGATTAATCTACAATGGCGTAGAAGGTGAATGTGCCCAGCAAAGCAACGTGTTCAATTGTGTCACTACCATAGCTGGCGTGGCTTTCCCAGCCGGAACTAGGAGCGTGCTCTTCTTCGGTAGACAAGGCACAGGACCGATGTGTTATAAAGATTCTTCTGGCCCATCTAGTTGTTGGGGCACAGGCGGCTACAACGCTCCTCCTTACTATACTCAAGTCTGGGCCTTTGACGCCAACGATCTTGCAGCAGTAAAAAATGGCACCAAATTGCCGTATCAAGTAGAGCCATATGCAATCTGGCAGTTGAATTTCGGATTCAACAACATAGTCGGTGGAACGTTTGATCCCGCTACGAACAGAATGTTTTTGACTGAATACAATGGCGAAGACCCAATCATCCATGTGTTAAAGATTAACCAAGGCACCCCCACTCCTACACCCACACCGACTCCGACCCCAACGCCTATCCCCACACCACCACCTGCTGGCACAGTGAATGTTTCTACACTTGCTCAATTACAATCTGCCATCACTAACCTGGCCTCGAATCAGACTATTGTTATCGCCGCCGGCACTTACAATCTGACAGCTCCTCTCTATCTACCACAAAACATTTCCAATGTTACGATTAAGGGCGCCACTGGCAATCGCAACGCCGTTGTTATAAAAGGTCCAGGCATGAATAATTCTGTCGTCGCATTTGGATTCTGGGCAGATAATATAAACGGCCTGACTTTCTCTGACATGACTATTCGCGATATCAACCAGCACGCCATCATTGCTAATGGGGGAGTAGACAATGTTACTTATCGAAACTTGCGCATAGTTGATATAGGCGACCAGTTCTTGAAAAATAATCCAGGCACCAACGACGGAGTGGATTATGGTCTCGTCGAAAATTCTTTGTTCGAATACACTGTACAGGCGCCTGATTATTACACCAACGGAGTAGATGTTCACACTGGAGAAAACTGGATTATCCGCAACAATACCTTCAAGAATTTCAAAGTTAGTTCTGGACTGACAGGGCCCGCAATCCTCATGTGGAATGGTAGTTCCAATACCACTATTACTGGCAATATCTTCATCGACAATCAACGTGATATCT
>MFUG01000006.1:1405-20359 GCA_001785615.1 Candidatus Nomurabacteria bacterium RIFCSPHIGHO2_02_FULL_42_19
TCAACGTGATATCTCTCTCGGTCTTCAGGTAAGAAGTGGATCAATACCAGATCATAATGGGGGACTTATCGCCAACAACTTCATTGTTAGGAATAATGTTACCGCCGCCGATGTGGCTATCGGAGTTAATGATTCTCCAAGCACGAGGGTTTATCACAATGCCATCTTAACGAAGGGTGGGTATCCAAATGCTATCGAGTATCGTTTCTCTAGAACTACTGGAGTTGATATTAAAAATAACTTAACTGACGCCGCTATCATCTCTCGCGATGGTGGTACTGGAACTCTAGGTGGCAACCTGACCAGTGCTTCGAGCAACTTGTTCGTCAATCCATCTATCGGTGACTTACATCTTCTCTCTACTGCTACTGTCGCTATCGATAAAGTGGCTGCCATTTCTGCTGTTACCAATGATATTGATGGAGACATTCGTCCACAAGGAAGTTCTTACGATATCGGCGCTGATGAATACAAGTCAGGTATACCCACTCCAGCACCCACACCGACTCCGACCCCAACGCCTACTCCAGCACCCACTCCAGGTGATACCACTTCGCCTTCGATTTCTGAAATTCAAACTAGTCAAACAAAGTACAAAACCACTAATATTACCTGGATTACCAACGAAGCATCCAATACTCAGCTTGAGTATGGTTTAACAACTAATTATGGTACTAGTACAACCTTAGCCACTTCCGCAGTCACTACTCATAGTGCATTCCTTTCTAATCTAAATCCAGGTACGACCTATCATTTCCGAGTCAAATCCAGAGATGCCGCAGGGAATCCAGCAACTTCTTCTGATCAAAACTTTCAAACACAAAGCCGTCCCATAAAACCACCCAAGCCATCCGGCATTATTTCTTTCACTGACGGCTCTATAAACCTAGCCTGGACTCCGCTTGACTACGAACTATGCGCTTCTATTAAAATTTATCGCGATACCTCATCAGCTCCACAGACCCCAGATGGAACGAAACTCATCGCCACCTTAGCTTGTAGCGAAACTAGTTATCACGACGACGAAGTGACTGGTGGACAAACTTACTACTATTCTCTATTTGTTATTGATGACCTGGGCACTGCTTCAGATCCACTTTCAGGATCCTTTACCGCACCTTCACCTTCACCTTCACCTTCACCTTCACCTTCACCTTCACCTTCACCTTCACCAACTCCAACATCAGGCGGTGGTGGAGGGGGAGGCGGTGGTGGAGGCGGTGGTGGAGGTTCAAGTTCAAGCCCTTCACCAAGTCCAGCTCCCACTCCTACCCCAACTCCAGTACCAACCCCCACTCCCATTCCAGCAGGTAAGTTTAGTGTGGGCAACACCGTTAGAACTACAACGATTCTCAACGTTCGTCAGGCACCTTCTCCGCTTGGTAAATTGCTCGGCGCTCAGGCCACAGGCGCTCAAGGTATAGTCGTGGGTGGCCCCATTTCTGCTAGCGGATTTAGTTGGTGGCAAATGAATTACAATTCCGGGGCAGATGGTTGGTCGGCAGAAAACTTCTTGGTTAAAGTAACGACATCTTCTCCTGCCCCATCTCCGACACCTTATCCAACCCCAAGTCCTACACCAACGCCAACAACTCCTACGCCAAGTCCATCCGGCACACTTGTCGTATTTACTAAGCCGATATATTTCTGGGATAGAACTGAAGTGAAGAAACTTCAAATAACTCTTAATAAAGCCCTGGGTCTAACTCTGAAAGTTGACGGTATTTACGGTAAGGCGACGACCGCTGCGATAAAACCCTTCCAGTCAGTGAGTGGCCTGAAGCCGGATGGTATTGTTGGGGTCTTGACTCGCGCCAAGTTAAATGCGGTTAAGGCAGTAATGCCGTAATGGAGAATAAGAACCATCAGATATTAATTATTGACCTAGGAAGCCAGTATACCCAAATCATTAGGCGTAGTTTACGTTATCTTGGTTTTCATTCAATCATTCTTCCCCCTGGCGACTCATTAAAGTGGGTAGAAAATAATAAACCCAAAGGGATAATTCTCTCGGGAGGGAGCGCTAGCGTTTATGATACAGATGCGCCAAAAATTACAGAAGAATTACTTTCTCTCGGTGTGCCCATACTCGGCATTTGCTACGGTATGCAGTGGTTGGCTTATATCAATGACCGGAGCTCAATCCAGGCAGTGAAAGAAGGCAAGTCATACGGGCCGGTAGAGATTGCGGTAAATAATAAAAGCTCCCTTTTCCAAAACCTGAGAGATAAAATAAATGCCTGGTCCTCGCATGGGGACTCGGTGAAGCATGCCCCAGCTGGTTTCGAAGTTACTGCTACGTCCAAAGACGGTTCGGTGATTGAAGCGATGGAATGTATGCCGAAGAAACTGTACGCCGTGCAATTTCATCCGGAAGTTGAACAGACGGAAGACGAGAATATTATCTTGAATAATTTTGCCCGGGGGGTTTGCGGTTGCCTCCAGGATTATTCCAAAAAAGATGTAATTGCAGAAATAGGGAAGAGCACGAAAGAAAAATTAGGCAACGGCACCGCTATCATTGGTGTTTCTGGCGGGGTGGATTCTACCACCCTGGCTGCAATTTTAGCACCGGTATTAGGAAGCCAGCTTAAAGCTTTCATGATAGATACGGGTGGCATGCGTAAAGATGAAATCGAAAAAGTAAAGAAAATTGCGGAAAAGACAAAAATAAATCTAACAGTAATAGGTCACTACAAAAATAAATTTATAGAGAAAATAAGCACCACTATTGACGCGGAAGGAAAGCGCGCCAAGTTTCGAGAGGTATATGGTGAGGTATTCAAAGAAGTGGCAAAATCATATGGCGCGACCCATATGCTTCAGGGGACGCTGGCGACGGACCTGATTGAATCCGGTAGCGCTGGTAAATCGGCACTAATTAAAACGCACCACAACGTGGACTTAAAACTAGGCCTCAAAGAAATAATGCCCTTGTCGGACTACTTTAAGTTTGAGGTTAGGGAAATAGCTCGCTTATTCGGGCTGGAAGAACTCGTCGCAGGCAGGCAACCTTTTCCCGGGCCGGGACTTTATTTACGTGTTGTGGGGGTTCCGGTAACTGAAGAATTGTTAGAAATTGTACGTGAAGCAGACCACGAAGTGACTGAAATTCTAAAAAAACATCAGCTATATGATAAAATTTCTCAAACTGTAGTGGCGCTCCTGGGTGTGAACACTGTGGGAGTAAAAGGGGATGGACGGGCTTACGGATATTCTATGGTTGTGCGGACGGTAGAGACAGTGGATTTTATGACCGTAAAAGGATTTTATCTGCCACCTCCAGTTTGTGAAGAAATAACCAGCGCACTTGTAAAACATCCTAAAATAGTTCGGGTATTTTACGACTGGACTACCAAGCCGCCAGCCACGACAGAATTTGAATAAGTACTTACAGTTCAATGCCCTATTATTTCTACACTAACGGCCGTCAATATGGTAAGATATGGATATGAAAGGACAAATACTTTTAAAAGCATTGGAAACAATAAAGGATAGCGCCTTATCTCAAGTCGATTTCTTTGAAGCTGTTCTTCGTAGTGGCTATGGTGCCGGCATGGGAAAAATTAATTATGAATATACAAAAATACAACGTGCAAGAGAAGGCAAACTTTGGCATGAGCGAAACCGGGAGGAACGCAAAAAAAGATTGCAAAATTTTTTATACCAAATGAAGCATGACGGCCTAATTGAGGAAGCAGAAAATAAAAATTTAATTATTTCTGAACTGGGAAGACAAAAAATTAAGGAATTAAAAAGTAGATTGCCTGATCGCCACTATAAGATAAAAAGTATTGATGAAGTGGTAATTATAAGTTTTGACATCCCAGAAAAGTTGCGCCATAAACGAAATTGGTTCCGTGAAGTAGTGAAAAATCTAGGTTTTCAAATGGTTCACCAGAGTGTTTGGATGGGGAAGAAGAAAATTTCTCACAAGTTAATTGACGATCTTGAAGAGCTAAAAATATTAGAATATATAGAAATCTTTAAAGTTACTAAAAGTGGCAGCTTAAAGAAATTAACCTAATCTTACTCTACTAACGACCGTCAGTAAGGTAAGAAAAATTATTCCTCCTCTTTTGACTTCTCGTCGTGTTTCTTTTGCTTGTGTCCGTGAGCGTCAACCTCGTAGGAAGTGTTTTGCTGTTCAAAGAAATTAACCAGTTCAAAAACGTCGGTCGCGGTGGACATCCACTTGGCAGGGTTGGTAACGTTGAAATGTGTCGACAGGCCCAGTTCTTCCAGTCGGCGGTCGGCCACATACTGTACGTATTGGTTGACATAGTCAGCGTTAAGACCCAGTATGCCTTTCGGAAACATATCTTTATTATAATTAACTTCCAAACTTACTCCTTCAATAATGATATTTCTAATTTCCTCCGCGAATTCTCCCGTTAAGAGTTCCGGATTTTCTTCCAAGACCGTGTGGATGAGTTGAATTCCGAATTTTAAGTGCAAACTCTCGTCTCGTAGTACCCAGGTAATCATTGAACCCAAGTTGCGAAGTTGATTTCTCTGGCGGAAAGAAAGGGCCACCATAAAGCCAGAATAAAACCAAGTTCCTTCCATTACGATGTTGGTTGCCACTAAATTCCGCAGAAAATCCTTCTTGCCGTCCGGGGTTTCAATATTGAGCGTGTCTTCGGTCATCCGGGTAAGATATTTATTTACAAAATTTTCCTTTTTTACGATTGAATCAATTTCAAGATGAACGCCGTAAACTAGGGTCCGGTCGAGCGGAAATGTTTCTAATACATATTCAAATGCTACGCAATGATTCGCTTCTTCAAACATTTGTTTTGCGATATATAAATGACATTCGGGGGATTTTAAGTATGGATATATTCCTAAAGCCAATGATCTGTTGACTATAAGTTCGGTGGGGTTAAAAAAGGCCATCAAAAACTCCACGGCGTGGCGTTCGTCTTCGGTCATAAGTTTCCAGTCCGCCAAGTCCTCGCCGAGCGGTATTTCATGCGGGAACCAGCTGTTTCTGACTGCCTGATTGTACAAGTCATACGCCCATTTATAGTGCATGGGATGCAAATTCATGTCGGTCGGAGACGCTTTTCCTAAAATCATGTTGATTAGCTTTTAGCTGATAGCTTCTAGCTAACTAGCTTTATTAATTAATAATTTCAAGCTAAAAGCTACAAGCTAATAGCTAATACCTATTCCTATTGACAACTTTCGCACAGGAATTTCTCTTGGGGGTCCTCCGATATGTGAATGTGTGGTTTTTCCAATATCGCCACCTTTTCTTTTTCTATGACCACTATTTTTTCTTCTTCTGGTGGTTTTGGTTCTGGTTGCTTATCACGGAGTATCGCAAAGCCCCTTTTACCCAATGCTTCTGCCTTATTAACCACCGTGGTGGATTGCTCAGCGCTATGGCGGGGCTTCATGTGCAAGTAGTAAGTTGTTTTTAGGCCTTTGTCCCAAGCGGTAGTATAAATATTCATAATTTCTTCTATGTCGCGAATGTCGAGGTACATATTGCGCGATATACCCATATCAACCCATTTCTGAGCGCGGGCCGCCACCTCCACGTAGGCGTAAGGGGAGACAGAAAAAGAGGTCTTGTAAATCCTTTTTATATAATCCGGAATTTCTGGGATGGCTTCAACATCGCCATGGTTCTCCAGTATTCGCTCCCGTGTTTTTTCCCAGAGGTTTTCTTTTTTTAAGGCACCCATTAAATTTGGATTTACCTCTAGATATTTGCCCGAGATTTTATTTCTGGAAAACATTTGCGTAAATCGTGGATCAATACCCGGAGAAGTTCCCGCTACCAGTCCGATATTTGCATTCGGGGCTATTGCCAAGAGGGTCGCATTACGGATTCCTTTTTTTACTTTGGCGCGTAACGTATCCCAGTCAAGTAGAGGTAGCAATTTTGCGGAGTCCTTTTTGACAGTTAATTCTCGGTCGCGATCATGTTCTAGTTTGGCTAAAGTGTCTACCGGAACCTCTCCGCGAGACCAACCAGAGCCCTTGAAATTTTTATAGGCCCCACGCTCTTCACTCAGGTTGGCGGACTCGTCTATGGACATATAAGAAATAAATTCAAAGACCTGGTCAGCGAAATCATAGGCCTCGTTATCTTCGTAAGAGTATCCTAACTGCTCAATAGTGTCTGCGAATCCCATAAGCCCGAGTCCTACCGCTCTATTTTCATTATCGGCGCGCGTGGCCTCTGGAATTGGCAGTTCATTGATGTCAATTAAGTTATCAAGCTGGCGAGTAGCCAGACGCACGGACTCTTCCAACCGATGCCAATCAATCTGACCGTCTATGATATGCTTCGCAATATTTATTGAGACCAAATTACAGACGGCTACGTTATCTCTGTCGGTAGGCAAGGTGACCTCGGTGCAGAGATTGGAACAGTGAATGGTGCCAGTATTGTTATTTAAGGCACGAACGTTTATTGAATCCTTCCAAGTAAGCCAGGGGTGAGAGGTGGTTTCCAAAGATACCAGAATATTCTTATACTGCTGGCGAGCGGGGAGGGTCTGATACATTTTCATCTTGCCCTGCTTTGCAAGCTCCACGTATTCATTGTATCTCTTAGAAAACTCTTTGCCATAAAGCTCGTTTAGGTCCTGTACCTCGTTGGGGTCAAATAAGTACCATAGAGCCCCTTCCAGCACCCTTTTCATGAATTCGTCCGATATAAAAACGGCTGTATTGGCAGTACGGGTCCGTCTGTAATCGTCGCCGTTGTTTTGCTTTAAGTCCAAAAAGTCCTGGAAGTTTAGATGCCAATTCTCCATATAAAAACACAAGGCGCCTTTTTTCTTGCCGCCTCTTTGTACAGCGCGGACAGCTGAGTCAATAATATGCATAAAAGGTACCGGACCGGAGGATTTCATGTTGCTTGATTTAAGGAGTGATCCCTCTGCGCGCAACTTTGTCACTGAAAGACCGATGCCACCAGTTGCTTTTGAGAGCATGAGCACATCCGAAACGGTCTTGCCGATATGTTCCATGTCATCATGAATTTCCATCAAGAAACAATTTGAAAGTTTTGGGTGAGGAGTGCCAGCGCCAATGTTTGAACTGCCGGCGGAAAGATATTCAAGCTTGGACATTTTGTTGTAAAACTTTTTTGCCCAAACATTTGGTTCGTGTTCATTGAGTGACATTCCCATCGCTACTCGCATCCAAAAATATTGCGGGGTCTCCAAAACATTTTGTTTTTCATCTTTTACCAAATAACGGTTCTGCATAGTGGAGAGTCCGGAATATTTGTAGAGTTCGTCGTTTTCTAATTTTAATTCTGCCCCCAAATCGTCGAGATCAAAAGTGGCGGCCATTCTGCTATCGAGCAGTCCTCTTTCTATGGCATTTAGAATATAATTTTTGAAATACGCGTTGTGCAGTTTCACAAATTCTTCCGGCGAAACGGTTTTTGACTCATCATTGTCATAATCCCCGATAACTTTTTTGTAAATTACTTTCAGTAAGAGACGAGTAGCTATTTTATCAAATTCCATACCGAACTGCGCATTCTGCAGAGCCGCATTGATGGTGGCCGCATCCATTTCTTCGGTGGTTATACCATCATAGAGAGTTAGTTGCGTCTCTGTCGCGATTTGGATGACCTTACTTATCGGGTCCGCGATCCCATAACAAGCTCGCTCGATGGATTTGTTAATTCTGTCGGCATTGAAAGGCACTTTCGATCCGTCTCTTTTTGTAATGGTCAACGTCATATTTTGCCGATAAGTTTTTATCAATAATTAAAGTTTTATTTTAGTCCCGACTTACTTAGGTGTCTATTATACCTTTTACTTTAAGGTCGAAGCAAGCCCAAATAGAGAATTTGCATAATAAAATGGTATAATTTTAGCAATGTCAACCAGGCAACAGAAAGACGCAGTAAAGATAATGGTCTTTGGGACCTTTGATGGACTACATCTCGGGCATGTTAATTTTCTCAAGCAGGCCAGAGATTTGTCCGGTGGGAAATCCTCTTTTTTAATCGTTTCCATCGCCCGAGATAAAAATGTAATCAAGATAAAAGGCAAACGCCCTATTCTTGGTGAGAAAAAAAGAATGGCATTAGTCAAAAAATCCAATCTGGCCGATAAAGTAGTTCTCTCGGGAGTAAAAAATCATTTACCGCACATCATAAAGGAACGTCCAGATATCATTGCGCTTGGCTATGATCAAAAAGATTATATCAAAAATCTTAAAAAGAACTTGAAAAATAAAGGTATAATAGTAAAAATAGTGCGCCTGAAGCCATACAAGCAAAAAGTTTATAAAAATAGTTTGCTGAAAGAAAAGGGACAATCTTAAACATCATTTTCCTTTATCGTTCCCGCCAGATAGACCCCGTAAAGCAAAAGCGTTCCCAAGACAAGAAAAATAAAATTAAAAGACGAAGCCAAAGCGAAAATTATAAAAGCAACAATCGGAGCGAGGATGTAGGCAATCGGAGCGGTGTTGCGGTAAATGCCGACAAACTCATCCTCCTCTTTAGTGATGTGTTTGAAAAAATAAATGTCACTCATGGACTCTACGGTTGAGGCGCCGACTCTGGTAATGAATAATGCTAGCGCCCATATCCATACCTCGTGTTGTTTTATAAAAAAAAGAAATAATGTTGCAAGGGAAGCCAGTATAAAACCAAACATCAGCATTTTTCTTTCGCCGATTTTATCGGAATATCTTCCGAGAGGGAACGGTACGATGACAAAAGGAATGAGCATGATGGTAAAGATGGTACCTATTTCGCCCCAGCTAAAACCAAGGTGCGCATTTAAGTATATCGGTGTATAGATAACCATCAAGGCGTAAAAAAATTGTAAAAGAAAATTCATTTTGTAAGCCCGAACCAAGTTTTTATTTTTGAAGAATTTTTTAAGCGATTGGTGAATTGGCGCTCTGTCATACCGCGGGTCTGGCAGATTTTTTAGGAAAAACAAGACGATAATGAAGAAAACGGACATCATAGCAAAAGAGGTAAAATAAAGAACGGAAAAAGGGAAATTACTAAGAATTGTTCCAGAAATACTCTGGGCCATAACCCAGGCCCCAGATATGACGGCCAGATAAAGCCCGCGCACTTGCCCGATAGAATAATTTTTAGAAAAGATTTCCAGCAATTCATCCAGCAAGAAAATAATTATATTATTTA
The DNA here is from genome assembly GCA_001785615.1 of Candidatus Nomurabacteria bacterium RIFCSPHIGHO2_02_FULL_42_19. GTDB lineage: Bacteria > Patescibacteriota > Minisyncoccia > Phycocordibacterales > UBA9973 > UBA9973. Next base: position 10,554 of record MFUG01000006.1, read on the forward strand.
AGGTAAGATAAAATATAAACACTGGGATTATAACCGAGACGCTTTCAAAGAGAGATAGCAACAACAAGGAAGTTGCATTAAGCCCGACCGACCAAAGCAAAAATTTATAACCGCCGACCTTCCTTAATATTTCAGGTATCAACAAAAGCGCGATAATGGAAACCAGAGATCCGAGCGTATACAACCACCCCACTTTTTTCTCGGACATAAACAGAGAGAGAAAACTGGAGTTCACATAGGCGGTCAAGGCCAAGTGCAAAGAAAGCAGAAACCCTGCCAGAAAGATATTTTTTAATTTTGAGTTATCTCTAAACATTCTTCAGTATTTTTAAGTACTCAATATCACCGGAATGATTAAGGGCCTTTTGGCGGTCTTCTGGTAAAGAAATTTCGAAATACTTTCTCCCAAATGGGCTTTGATTTGATCAAAGTCAACTGGGTGCTGTGTTCTGGTCGTCGCATCTTCTACTCCTTTTTTAATAAGAAGGCGAACTTGGCGCAAAAGTTCTTGATTTTCTTTCAAATATACAAATCCGCGCGAAATCAAATCCGGCGACTTTTTTAGTTTACCGGTCTTTTGGTCTATTAAGGCAATAATCACAAACATCCCGTCCTGCGCTAGCATCACGCGATCGCGGATTACGACATCTTGGCTATCGCTAATGGAAACTCCGTCTACCATCATCACTCCGGCTGGGGCTTTTTCTTTTCGTTTAGTTATCTTTTGTCCGTCCGGAGATATTTCAATAATCGAACCGTTGTCCGGGACAACGATATTCTCTTCTGACATTCCCAATTCCGTGGCCAATTCTTTATGTCGCACAAGCATGGAATGCCAGCCATGAATGGGTATGAAAAATTTTGGATGTGTTTTCCTATGAAGCCACTTGATATCTTCTTGATTGCCGTGACCAGTTGCATGGACGAAATCCTCACCCGCGGTGCGGTAGCTGATGATTTTTACACCTTGTCTCGTCAAGCCGTCTTTCATTTTTTGGACTTGCAGTTCGTTGCCGGGCACGATTGAAGCCGAAAGTATTATCGTATCTCCTTTTTGCAGAGAAAATTTAGTGTGCGACTTGTTGGCCGCGCGATTCAGGGCCGCGAATTCTTCACCTTGCGCGCCGGTCATGAGAATCACTACTTTGTTCGGCGGATAATTGCCGGTCTCTTCTATGCCAATTAAAGTACCCTTTTTCGGCGTAAAAAGTCCGGCCTCAATCGCTACTTCGATGTTGGTTTTCATGGAGCGGCCATCCAGGGCTATTTTTTTACCCAGGGCTTCAGCGACTTTGACCACATGCGCGAGCCGTGTGATGTGCGAGGCGAAAGCGGCGATAATTATCCGGCCGTTTATTTTTTTTATTAAATTTTCCAAGCCCTGATGCACTTTTATCTCCGGCAGGGAATATCCTTCGTTCTCCACGTTGGTAGAGTCCGTCATCAAGAGCAGAACCTTCGCCTTGTCAAAAACAGCATATTCTCTTTGTTCCGCCTCGCTGACAATTCCGTCCACTTGGTCCAACTTATAATCGCCGGGAGTAACGATCCATCCATGTTCCGTTTCTATAATTATGCCCATGGAGTCGGGAATGGTGTGTGTAACTCCAAAAAATCTTACTTTTATTTTTCCACAAGTTATGACGGAATCCTTCTCCACGATATTTTCTTTCATTTTTGGTAAATGCGGAAATTCTGCTTGACGCTTTCGCATCATCAAGATAGAAAGATTTCTGGAATAAACCGGCGGGTTGCCAATACGGGAAAGCACTACCGGCACGCCGCCAATATGATCCAAATGTCCGTGCGTGACGATAAGCGCGCGTATTTTATTTTTACGTTCCTCCAGATAAGTTGTATTCGGGATCACATAGTCCACTCCCGGCGTCTCCTCGTTAGAGAAATGCATCCCTGCGTCAACCACGATAATATCATCCCCGATTTCTATCGCGGTCATATTTTTACCGATTTCTTCCACCCCGCCGAGTGGGATTATCCGGATTACCCCCCTCTCTGGTTCTGGAATTTTAGCGCTACTTTGGTTGTTATATTGATTTTTTTCCACAAACGAATGCTTGCCCCCCCGCGGTCCGCCGTATCTCTTTTTGGAATATTGATAAGTGGAGCTTTTAATCAGGCGCTTTCTGTCTCCTCCCTTATGCTCCCCGCCTGTCAATTGGCGAGCGGGTGTTTTCTCTCCTACCGGAGAATCCTTTTTATCCTCAATACTCACCGAGCTGAAAGATAATCTTGTTTTTTTAATCATTTTTTCTAGTAGTCCCGACGCTTTCAGGTCGGGACCCCGACTTTACGTCGGGGTTACTGGGTAAATATTTTCCAGACATTGTCCACTTCAGTGTACCATGAGTAGGCACCCAAGAAACGATCTCCCGGAGAGATAATATGGTCCATGGAAAGCCCTTTGAGATTTTTTAACACTAGGTATATAAAGTTGGGGCTGTAAAGAAAAACCGCCGGCATGTCTTTTTTAATTTCGTCTTCAAATTGGGCATACTTTTTTATTCTAGCTTGTTCGTTGACGGTCACAAAAGCGTCTTCTAAAATTTTGTCCACTTTGGTGTTAGTGTACATGGCCACGTTGAGCCCCGGGTCTTTTCTTTGACTGGAGTGCCAAAAGGCGAATAGGTCCGATTCATGGTTTATGATTTGACCGAACAAAAGCGCATCGTACTTCCGCGGGCGGATCACGCTTTGGTTCAAGTTGCCGACTTCAAAGGTCTTTACATCTACCTTCATGCCGATCAGGGACAAATCTTCCTCTATAAGCGCGGCGGATTTGGCCAGTTCCGGAGCATTACCCGTAGAGATAGAGAATTCCAAAATAGTTGTTGTTTTTTTACCTTTTTCTGTTTTAGTTTTTTCCAAAAATCCACTTTTTCCAACTTTCCACCCATCTTTCGCCAAGAGGTCCTTGGCTTTTTGCAAGCTCTCTTGTCGCGAGATTCGGGTTACTCCCCTTAATTTCTGATAGGCAATCATATTCGGCGGTATGGGGTCATCAATCGCTACTCCATAGCCCGACAACACTTCATTCACTATCCGGTCTTTATCTATCGCTTCATCAATCGCCTTAATTACGTTTTTATCGATAAATATCTGATTCTGATTTTGGTTGAAAAAAAGACCGAACACCCTGGGCAATACCGAGGATTCTACACGATAGTTTTTTTCTTTCAAACTTTTTGCCTTTTCTGGAGAAATTGAACTTAATTGTGAGATTATTTTATTTTCGAGCGCCATGATCAGGCCTTCCTCATTTGAATAAAAATACAGATTTATGTTTTTGATATATGGCTTACCTAAAACAAATTTATCAAATCTCACCAGTTCATAATTCTCTATCACTCCGGAGGATTGCCGGCTTACATTGCCAACCCGATAAGGCCCCGATCCTATTGGATTGGTATTCGCCTCATTGAGTTCAATGGGGGAGCCGCTCCATAAATGTTCGGGCATAATGCCCATGGTTGTATTTTCTAAAAACGAAGCGTAAGGTTGCTTCAAAGTAAAGACAATTGTTTTTTCGTCCACCTTTTCAATATTTACGCCATCCCAGTTTCCTTTGCGCGGGCTCTTAATAACCGGGTCCTTGGCCGCGTTGACAGTAAAAATTATGTCGTCTACGGTAAGCGGTGTTTTATCATGAAAGAATAAATTATCTCTTAGGGTGAAAGTGTAGCTCAAGCCGTTTTCCGCTACTTCATATTTTTCCGCCAAGTCCGGGATGAGTGTTCCGTCCGGGCTTTTTCGAAGGAGGCCGGAATAAATGAGCGCTATCAGGTCCTGGTCAGCGGGAGAGCTTGCCAATACGGGATTTATGAAACGGGGAGTGCCGACGACACCCTCATTGATAGAGCCCCCGCGCAAAGGGACGCTCACCATGAAGGAATTATTTATGTTTTGCAGTATGGCCAGGGTGCTTACAAAAAAGACCAGTACTAGGGTGGCAAAAACCACCCATTCTTTTTTAGAGAAATGCGAGAGAACGTTATTTATTTCGGACTTGCTCGGCAATTTCCAAAAATTGCGTATGCGACCAAAGAAATTTTCCATAAAAGAAATGTTTAACGCGAAATACTTTTAACCGATTTTGGTTTTCAAGTATATAGACAGAAATGCGATTAAGGCAAAAAGAATCCCACAAATTATAGACAAGTAAAAAAGAAACATCTCAAAACCTCGGCGAGTATGGTGAAAGCTTCCGCCATCGCCGCCGCCCAACGCGCCCCCCACTCCCGCGCCTGATTGCTGGAGTAAAATTGATAACACTAGCACTACCGAAAGTATTATCTCTACATAGGGCAAAATATTGGCCACTAACTGCATCTGTCCATTATTGCACAATGGAGGCAAAAAGGCAAACTAGAAAAAATTTTAGTATAATATAAGTGCGTGAAAAGCTTTCTAAAATTTTTAATTCCAGTTATTGTTTTTGGGGCGATAGGGTATCATTTTCGCGCCGTTATTTTCCCGCTAGTTCCCTGCGAGGAGCCCATCCCATACAAACTGGGAACTTTTGATTCTAAATTTGATATTTCTCAAAAGTATTTTCTGGATGCGCTCTCCGAGGCCGAGGTCATCTGGGAGAAACCCTCTGGCTTGGATCTTTTTGCTCACATGCCCTCGGATAATTCTTCCAATGTTTTAAGAGTAAATTTAGTTTATGATTTCAGACAGGAAGCAACAAGCAAGCTGAAAGGCCTGGGTATCGTGGTTGACAATACACGCGCTTCCTATGACTCTCTAAAAGCGAAATTTGAGGCGCTAAAAACGGAATACGAAAAAGACAAGAGTACTTTTAATTCTAAAGTAAAGTTCTTTAATGCCGAGCAAGAAAAGTATCAAGAAGAAGTTGCGTATTGGAACAATAAGGGCGGAGCTCCCCAAAACGAATACAATAAGTTGGAGGCAACTCGCAAAGAATTACAAAATGAGTCAAAGCAGTTGCAAGGCATGGAGAGCAATCTAAATGAACAAGCCAGTCAAATAAATGCGCTAGTGGTAGTGCTCAATCGCCTGGCCACCGCGTTAAATCTCACAGTGGAAAAATACAACACCGTGAATGTAGCGCGCGGGGAGTCCTTTGAGGAAGGAGTATATTCTAGCGACGGAGCAAATAAGGAAATAGATATTTATGAATTTAGCAACAGACAGAAGCTCCTGCGCGTGCTCGCGCATGAGCTTGGTCACGCGCTTGGGCTTGAGCACGTGAGCGATACCAAAGCGATAATGTACGAACTCAATCAGGGCAACACCATGGCTCCCACCGTCTCCGACTTGGAGGCGCTCAAGGCCAAATGCGGAGTCAAGTAGAAGGGAAGATTGTGGCGCTAGTAGATAAAGACAATAATCACGTAGCCGATGATCAAAAGGTTCTGGCAAGTGGCCTCAACCGCCCTCACGGCTTTCTAGAAATTAGGATTTTTGTATTTAATAGTGAGGATAGTATTCACGCCAACGATGCACAAGCTCGCTAAGTTGGAAAATAGAATGCTGTTATTCTGGTGGAGATAAGCGTCTATAACAACGATGATAATCGCCACACAGGTAATCAAATACATAGAGACGCTTATGTCCTTAGAGCTTTTGATGCGCAGTAATTTTATGGTCTGCGGAATGCCGGAGATTATAAAAAGTATTCCCGGTAAATAAAATATCCATTGCATCCCTTAATTATACATGTTTTAAGTTATTATGGCAGTTATGTTAAAATGGAGTAAATGAAAGAACTTACCAAAGAAGAAAAGAGAGTGATTATAGCTAAAGGCACGGAGTCCTTCAAAGCTCCTTGTGGTAGAAGATGGCAAAACCTAAACCTTAGTGCTAAAATATCATTATATATATCATGATATAAATCATTATATGGCCAACAGTAAATTTGGAAAAAGAAATATCAGAAAAATAACTCGCTCGGGAACGAGCTTAAATATCTCCATTCCCGTTGAATTCCTAAAGCGTCTCGGCTGGAAGGAGAGACAGAGGGTGGTGGTGAAGCTCGAAGGCAGGAAATTAGTAATTAAGGATTGGAGAAAATAAAAATTTCTTTAGTTCCTCTTGCGGGCACCTTCAAGTATCTCTTCTACTTGACCTGTTGAATCTTTTGGCATTTTTGCGTCAATTGTTATATTTGATTGCGTTTTATTCCAAAGATCAGTAGACTTTTAATGAAATAAAGGCTATTCTATTCAAATATAGAATAGCGTAATAATCTCTCTACTTTAATTCTATAATATTTTAAAATTTATGTCCCAAACACAGCGAGAAAAAATAATTAATAAAGCACGAGAGATACTAGAAAAGTATCCGAACGGTATTCGTTATACCGAATTGACTAGGTTAATAAAAGTAGACCTATTTGATATTCCGGAAAATACCATACAAAGTAATATCTGGAATCTGGATGAAAGAGTCAATGAAATCTCAAAACCAGAACGAGGTATTTTTTTTCTAACAAAATACTTATCGCCGGAAAAACAAACAGAATCATTACAAAATAAAACTCTGAATCAAACTTTTCCAAAAGATTTAAAGATCACTGAGAGAGTAAAAGTTTCACCTGAAGAATCCTTCTATCAGCCATTTGCTGATTACTTATTGAGTGATTTAGAAGAGTGCACGAAAGCTATTGCACTTGGTGGTAACAAATTTGGAGATAGATGGGGTACACCTGATGTGTTCGGAATATACAAGTTTTCTGATACAGATCCGATAAGACCCCAGATTGAGATTGTGAGTGTGGAGATAAAAACAGATACTAATCAACTCATTACTGCCTTTGGTCAAGCGTCCGCATACAAACTTTTTAGCCATAAGGTTTATTTAGTGATTCCTAAAGACGTCGAAGGAGAAATAAGTCGGATTGAATCTCTCTGTTTGCGATATGGTATAGGACTTATTTTATTTGATAGAAATAACCATGAAAATCCTAATTTTTTAATTAGGACAAGGGCAATAAAAAACGAACCCGATTATTTTTACTTAAATCTATATTTGAAACGTTTAGGTGACAGAATTAACGAATTATTTTAAGCTACCGAAATCTCTAACTAGTAAGGAAAATCCTAGATAGTTTGGCATAATACCTAAACATAACCTAAACAAGAAAAGTTATCCCCAACCCTGAAAATTCTAAGTAAATTATCGGCTCAACGTGTTGAGCCGTTGCCCACTCCACCTCTTTCTCTAATGTCTAATTCGTGCGAATGGTACCATAGTTTGTTTTATGATATAATATCGGCATGAACGAAAAGGAACTAGAAAAAGTATTAAAAGCGCTTGCCAACAAGCGTCGCGTTGCCATATTAAAATATTTAAAACATAAAGAGAGAGTATCAGTAGGGAATATCGCGCATGAAATTAAATTATCTTTTCGGGCGACCTCAAAGCACCTATCAGTTCTTTTTAGCGCTGATGTGGTTGAGAAGGAGCAATCCGGACTTACGGTGATATATTTTATCTCCAATGTTAAACACCCAATTGTTTCAAAACTGTTATCAATCATTTAACTTTATTACATACCTATTCGCACGAATAGGTAAATAGTTGGGTTTTATTGACAAAAGGATAATTTTATACTAAAAATAAGTATGGAGGTGTAGCGTGGCTATCACGCTCGATCAGATTCTCGAGGCGCTAGGGAGGCCGTCCGCCCGTATCGATCTCTTTGGGGTTCCGTCGGAATTCGAAGAGGTCTACGAGTCCAGGTTGACGGGTCTCTACGAAGCCATGTACAAAGAATTGGCCTACAGGCAGCTAAGTGTTAGCAACCTTAGGTCGCTACCTGACTCGACCGAGTTCCATGGCCCGGAGGTCGAGAGGCTTTTCAACAAGCTTTGCCAGTGGCTTGACAGCCATCGGCAAGAGATCATCCCGGACGTAATTGATACGTCCAAGTAATCGTTATCCCACCTAGCGCGAGCCATGCTCCGTTAGGTGGCTCTCGTTTTATGCTATAATTGGGAGCATGATCGACCCCAAGAAAATAAATATGAATCAGTTGCCAAAGAAGTTTATTGACGGCGCCATCGGCGCTTATGGCAAGGATTTTTTCTCTTTCGCTATGACCTCCGGGAACAACTTGGACTCTTTCGCTACCACCCCGCAAGTAATGAAAAGTATTGCTAACTGGATGAATAAACAAATAGAAAATTACGAAAAACAATTTGGCCTGATCGATATGACGCCGCCCTCCGTGGTCAGTCCGATCCAGGCCTCGGACTTGAAGAAGCCCGGGGAGGATGATAAATAAAAGATCGTGGTATAATTAATATATGAACAAGTCATTAATTTTATCTGTAGTAATTATTATAATTCTGGCCGGTGGTGTTTTTTATGTTTTGAGTACTAGAACTCCCGCCCCAGACGAGTCCGCTATTTCGAGTTTTGAGGAATGCGTGGCGGCAGGGTATCCAGTGATGGAAAGTTATCCTCGCCAGTGCCGAACCCCGGAAGGAGTTCTCTTTGTAGAGAATGTTGAAAATCCTACGCCTGCGCCAGTTGCGACAGGTGGATGCTTTGTTGGCGGATGTAGTGGGCAGATTTGTTCTGATCAAGAAGGAGTAATCACAACCTGTGAATATAGGGAAGAATACGCTTGTTATAAATCCACTAAATGCGAGCGTCAAGCAAGCGGGCAGTGTGGCTGGACCGAGACGCCGGAATTTGCCATTTGCCTAAATGTCAGCACCGGTACTGGTTCGGACATTAAGTAAGTGGTATAATTGGGCTATTAGCAATTAATGAAGTATTAATAAAATTATGGCAGATTTAAAAGCTTTGTGTATGAAGTGTAGGGATAGTAATAGAAAACCGACCATGCAGACCATGACCAGTCCGGTAGTGACAAAGAATGATAAGGGCAGATATTCCGTCAAGGGTAAATGTGCTAACTGCGGAGGCAACATGTTCAAGTTTCTCTCCGAAGCGGATGCCAAAGCGTTGATGTAAAATAAGGATTTTTCCCACCCAACCTCCGCTTGACGGGGGTTGGGCTTTGGTATATACTTCCCCCTAGGCGTCTTTCCTGTTATGGTTAGGCGTTTTAATTTAACTTTCTTTGACAAAAGAATAGGTTTTGAGAACAAGTGCAAGCTTGTTTATTTTTTTTGTCCCGATTTTAATTTATTAAAATCGAGGATCCCGACTTAGGTCGGGAAATTCCACGAGCAAAGATTGAACTCTAACGTAAGTAAAACAATGATGATAGTCACAGAAGTAATTTTGTGGGCTCCGACCTAGGTCGGAGCTGTCCAACTGAAACGTCGGACCTGTTTTTTGTTTTGTTTCGTTCCCCCGCCTGAATGAATTTCATTCGGGCAGGTAACTTTTAGTTAGAGTTTGATCCTAGCTCAGGATGAACGCTGGCGGCGTGGATAAGGCATGCAAGTCGAACGAATCAGTCCCATGAATGGATGAAAGAAGTTTTGCGTAGCAATACAAGAGACGGATGGATTTCTGGATTGGGGTTTCTGATTAGTGGCGAACGAGGTAGTAATACATAGGAACTTCCCCTTTAGTCGTGAATAATCCGGCGAAAGCCGGACTAATACACGATGGTATCCGACCTCGGTCGGATTAAAGTTTTAACGCTAAAGGAAAGGCCTGTGCGATATCAGCTAGTTGGTAAGGTAATGGCTTACCAAGGCGATGACGTCTAGGGGCGCTGAGAGGCGGACCCCCACCGATGGTACTGAGACCAACTGATCTCCTTGGGGAGTAATCCCCAAGTAAAATCCAACTCATAACGGTGAAGTCTTTTGGGGGATGTGATATAATATCCCCATGAT
>MFUG01000007.1:0-35932 GCA_001785615.1 Candidatus Nomurabacteria bacterium RIFCSPHIGHO2_02_FULL_42_19
TCGCAGGTCAGCTAAACTGCGGTGAATACGTTCTCAAGTCTTGTACTCACCGCCCGTCAAGTCAAGGGAGCCGGGAGTACCCGAAGTATCCACATAAGTGAGTCCTACGGTAAGCTCGGTGACAGGGACTAAGTCGTAACAAGGCACGGCTAGCGGAAGCTGGTCGTGGAATAATTCAATTTGAAAAACGTTTCGCTCTTCGGATGAAGAGTGGGAATTAATTGAGTCGGTATTGTGTATTCAACTCCGACGTGAAAGTCGGAGCCCCGACACAGGGGTTTTTGGCACATGTCGTCTGGGGTTGACTTCACAATGGACAATAATGGAATGTCCTAAAAACCATTTGACATAAGGGGAAAGACCCTAAGTTGACACTAATTTTACGAATTTGGCCCGAATGACACGAATTTATTCGGACATTCGTTCTGATTTGTAACCATTTGTGTAAAGGAACGAAACAAAACAAAGAACAGAGCCGACCCTAGTCGGCTTCCCGACACAAGGTCGGGACAAAAAACAAAAAACACCTCGCGCAAGCGGGGTGTTTTTTGTTTGTGATATAACTATAGTTTTTTCTCTACCACGTCAACTCGGTTTTCAAGTTCTTTATAGGTGGTTTTAGAAACTTTAGTTTCTGCCAGAGCATCTATTCTTTTATTCGTGCCTTCAAGTTGATTCTTCACACCTTCAACTTCTTTTTTCACACTATCAACTTCTCCCGTGAGTTTTTTCTCGAGCTCTTTCAAATCATCTTTAGTAGCTTCAAATCCTTTAGCAACCATAACGGCCAAAGTATCAATAGTTACTTTCTTTTTTACTCCTTTATTCATACCTGCTAAGTATATCAAAAAATGTCTCTCACGCAAGTGGGGTGTTTATTGTTTGATTAAAGTCGGGAAAGTTGTAGAATATAAATTGGCAGCCCGTTCTTTACTAATGCTGCCCAAGGAGTTCTTATGGCGGAAAAGCCAGGCCTCTTCGGAGGCGGTCCAGTGCCGGTTTCGGGAAAAGAAGAAAAAGGTGTCACGATCCGGAACATGGATCAAGGCATCTACGAGGCCGGTGCACCACCGACCCTGGAAGACCGGTGGTTCAGTATCCCGTTGTTTGTTCGCTGGGTCATCTTGATCTCAGTGGTTGTCGCGATCGGTTTCGCGATCGCGTCGCTGTCGAGATCGTGACAGGAGATGAAATTCACGTCGTTTGCGGGCAGGGCATGAAATGGATGCTCTCCCGTAGGGCAAGTAAATATCGCAAGTAGCGACCAGCGGAAACTAAGTTTCAGCTGGTTTTCTCGTTATGAGAAGATTTTTTTGTTATAATTAAACCATGAAAAGAGTTGGAATTCTCCGGGGCGGAACAGGAAAAAATTATAAGTCGTCGCTAAAGGAAGGCGGGAATATCATTGCTTACATTCTTGAAAACCTGGGAGATAAATATAAAACCAGTGATATTTTAGTAGATAGGAAGGGTGTGTGGCACTTAAATGGCATACCCATAATGCCGGCGGATTTAATTCATAAAGTTGATGTGGTATGGAACGTGGCGTATCCGCAGGCCTCTTCGGTCTTGCAAAGCTTTTCCATCCCCCACATTAGCCAAAGCCATTTTTCTTCCGCGCTAGAAAATAGTCGGGAGATGTTGCGTGAGCATATGGAGAGTATTGGCGTTGGTATGTCGAGGCGGGTAGTTGCCCCAGAGGCCGCGCGGGATGTTTTAGAAAAATTTGGAGCACCGTGGATTGTAAAAAGTGGGAGTGAAGTTAGAATAATAAAAATTTTTAACGAACTCGCCGATGTGATAAACGGCGGGGGAGATATAATAGTAGAAGAATTTATTGGGGGTGTGCCTGGAGCTGTGCACAGTGTTTTAAATTTTAGAGATGAAAACATATACGCAATTCCTCCCAGCGGTTTAACCGCTAAAGAGAAAAAGAATGTAAGATATTTGGCAAAGAATTTACATACCCACTTAGGCGCCCAACATTATTTGAAAACTGACTTTGTTTTACATCCGAAAAGAGGATTTTTCATCACCAACATTGATTTCTCCCCGGACTTGCGAGCGAATTCCCACTTTGAGCAGGCCTGCCAGTCCGTCGGCGCGGAAATGCACCACCTGATGGAGCATATGTTAGAGAGCGTGCAATAATTAATTTATATCCATCTTGACTGCCTCTTCATCGAAAACTACGGGCACAGTATCTCCGCCTTCTGTCGCAACTTGTCCCATATATACGCCTGCTCTACCTTTTTTTATTTTTACCTTCAATTCCTCATCTTCATTAGTAACAACTATAACAAAAACACCTGGTCTATATTTTAATGGCCTTGCTGATGATAAAGGGTTTTCCTCCATAGCATCTTTAACTTTTTCCCGGAACAACGCCTCCGCCTTGGCTTCAATTTGAGCGTCTACAGATTTTTTTCCTTCCATCATAAGTTAGAATTATAATAACATATTGAATCTCGGTGTGAAAGTTCGCAACGGGGTAGTAATTAAGGATTGGAAGAAATAAATTAATTATAAAAACCCCTACCCACTCTCCACACCCTTAAAAACTGGAGTTTTTAAGGGTATTGGTATATAATGTTTCTATGGCAAAAGATAAGACAGCTAGGCAAATGGAACGGCACCTGAAGGGCATGGCCAATCATTACCGAATAGAAATTCTTTTCTTGGTAGCAAAGCATGAAGGTATTACTTTGAACGAAGTTATCGAAACAATCAAAGCGAATGAGAAAACAATAGGGGAGCATGCTCGCCGACTTTTTAACGCGGGACTTCTAAACAAGAAACACAACGGCGTATTTGTGGAGCTCTCTCTGTCCCCATACGGTAAAATGTTTGTTCAGTTTCTTAAATTGTTCAAGAATTTTTGATTTACTCTCCTTCATACCAGACCCTTAAAAACTGGAGTTTTTAAGGGTCTTAGGGAAAGGTAGAAAGTTACTTATCTTTGCTATATACTTTATTACCGCAAAGAAATACCGGGCCTGTAGTATAGTAGTAATACGCGTCCATGGCATGGACGAGTCAGGAGTGCAATCCTCCTCAGGTCCACAATAAAATACCGGGCCGTAGTATACCGGTAGTACGTATCCTTCGGGAGGATATAGATTGGGTTCGATTCCCAACGGCCCGACATGTTATAATATATTTACAAGTTGTTTTTATCTGTAGCGGGTGGTCGCACTCACATAGGCACATATGTTGGAGATTAGCCATCACCCGCTTCAAATGGAAATAATGCGCCTCTCCGGCGCATCCGCCGATGAGGCGGATTTTTCATTTTATGATAATATAGCAAAATGGGTATTTTCAGTAAAATATTCGGCGATACAAGCTCCAAATGGATTAGCGGTACCGAGGGGATGGTGGCCAAAGTGAACACGCTCGAGGCGGATATTTCGAAGTTTCGGGATGAGGATTTTCCCCAAAAGACCCAAGAATTCAAAGATGTACTGACCAAAGCAGAAGATAAACAAGGGGAACTAGAAAAAATCCTGCCGGAGGCCTTTGCCCTCGTTCGGGAGGCGGCTAAAAGGAACCTAAAGGAGCGGCATTATGATGTGCAGCTGGTGGGTGGACTTGCGCTACATCAAGGTAAAATTGCCGAGATGAAAACCGGAGAAGGCAAGACCTTAGTGGCTACACTGCCTGCGTATTTGAATGCGTTCTTAGGCGAGGGAGTGCACATCATCACGGTGAATGACTATCTTGCCCGCCGCGACGCAGTGCTGATGGGGCAGGTTTATAATTTCCTTGGACTCTCTGTTGGCGTCATAAATTCGCAAAATGTTTCCTATCTTTACGACGAGAAGGTGATGAAAGAAGTCCCGACCGAAGTCGGGATCCCGACAGGGGTCGGGAAAGATAAAGAGCGGGACACGATAGGAGAGTTTAGAATCGTTTATGATTTTTTGAAACCATGCACGCGTCGCGAGGCCTATGCAGCGGATATAACCTACGGAACAAATCACGAATACGGATTTGATTATTTGCGCGACAATTTAGCTACTGCCAAAGATAATCTAGTGCAAAGAGGGCACTCCTTTGCCATAGTGGACGAGGTGGACTCTATTTTAATAGATGAAGCGCGCACTCCGCTTATTATCTCGAGTGCTTCCGGTGACTTCGAGGACTTTTATATAAAATTTTATAACATTGCCAAGCAGCTGAAACGCGATACGGACTACACTGTAGATGAAAAACTTCGTGCTATTTCGCTCACCGATGAAGGTATAAGCAAAGCAGAACAATTGCTCGGGGTGGACAACATTTATACCGAAAAAGGTATCAAATACGTGCACCATTTGGAAACTGCAGTAAAAGCGCAGGCCATTTTTGAGCGGGACAAGGACTATGTAGTAAAGGAAGGCGAGGTGATTATCGTGGATCCTTTTACCGGGCGACTCCAGCCGGGGCGTCGCTGGAGCGAGGGGATTCACCAGGCGATTGAAGCGAAGGAAGGGGTAAAAATTGAAAAAGAAACCCGGTCCTCCGGCTCTATTACTTTCCAGAACTATTTCAGATTTTATAAAAAGCTCTCCGGCATGACCGGTACGGCCGCGACTTCGGCGGAAGAATTTCTGAAGGTCTATGGGCTGGATGTAGTGGTGGTGCCCACCAATCGCCCCACGATCCGCCTTGATAATTCCGATGTAATTTTCCAAACAGAAAAAGGAAAGCTTCAGGCAATCGCGCGCAAGGTAAAAGAATTAAATATGAAAGAAGAGCCGGTTTTGATCGGTACTATTTCTATTGAAAAAAATGAACTTCTATCTATGTACTTAAAACAAGAAGGTGTGCCCCATGTTATTCTAAACGCGAAGAATCACGAGAAGGAAGGTGAGATCATCGCGCAGGCAGGCAAGCGCGGGGCGGTGACCATCGCTACCAACATGGCGGGGCGCGGCATAGACATCAAGCTCGGGGGCAATCCGCAGAATAAAGAAGAATACGAATTTGTAAAAAGTGTCGGGGGCTTGTTCGTTTTAGGCACAGAACGGCATGAAGCGCGCAGAATTGATAATCAGCTCCGCGGACGCTCTGGCCGCCAGGGTGATCCGGGAGAGACGCAATTTTTCGTATCGCTAGAAGACGACTTGATGCGGATTTTCGGCGCGGAGAAAATAAAAAACATGATGGGACGCTTCGGTATTCCGGAGGATCAGCCGATTGAGAACCGTTTCGTCGGGCGAACTCTGGAAGGAGCGCAGGCGAAGATAGAAGGTTTCCACTTTGATTCCCGCAAGCATACGCTTGAGTACGACGACGTAATGAATCATCAGCGCAAGATTGTTTACGAAAGAAGGCAAAAGATGTTGTTTTCTGACAAAGCGGGGATAGAAGAATTGCTGGAAGATATTATAGAATGGAGGGATAAAATAGCCCCGACGCCCGAAGGGGTCGGGGTCCCGACTGCAAGCGTCGGGGTTGAAAAGAAGAAAGCAAAACTGGGTGAAGAAGCATTTTACGAAACAGTTCGCCGTATCGCGCTCTATACCAACGATGCTCTATGGATGGAGCATTTAGAAGCAATGGACTACCTCCGTTCATCCGTGAACTTGCGTGCCTACGGTCAGCGTGAGCCGATTGTGGAGTATAAAAAAGAGGGCCTTGCGATGTTTAAGGAAATGGAAGAGACCTTCAAGGGACAGGTTTTCTCTCTCATTAGCTCAATTACGGAACAAGCTAAAGCAGATGATACTCCGGTAAAACAAACTTTAGTCACGAGCCATACTGAATCTTCACAAGAACCGTCTTCGCAAGAACCGTTCTTGCGAGGTGAAAAAAAAGACATTGGCCGCAACGACCCTTGTCCATGTGGCGCAATAAATCCAGTCACCGGCGAGGTCTATAAATACAAAAAATGCGGCCTTATCAACGCCCCCCAGCATCGCAAATCATTAATTAATTAAATATGATTAAAATAAAGTTTTTTAATTCAATTACGGAAGGAGAATTGGCTGGAAATTTATTGAAAGCAGAAGGTATTGAAAGTTCTGTCAGTCGTAACAAAATCTATTCATTCATGAAAAACTTGCTTAAAAAACTTAAATTAAAACGGCGGGTGGTTACGGCGCTTGCGGCCCTGCACTTTTATGGTAATCCTTCCACCAAGCTAAAGATTGTTGGGGTTACGGGTACCAATGGCAAGACGACTACTGCCGCGCTTTTATATAAGGTTGCCACGGCGCTTGGCTATAAAGCTGGGCTGATAGGCACGGTGGAAAATGTTATTGCTGGCGTTGCGAGAGGTGCGACTCTCACTACTCCGGACCCCATCGCTTTGAATAAACTACTCTCGGAAATGGCCAATAAGGGATGTGAATATGTCTTTATGGAGGTCTCGTCGCATGCAACAGACCAGAACCGTATCGCCGGGATAACTTTCGCCGGCGGAATTTTTACGAATCTAACGCATGACCATCTGGACTATCATAAAAGCATAGAGAATTATTTTCTGGCAAAAAAGAAATTCTTTAACATTTTGCCAAATGACGCCTTCGCTCTTTCCAATGTAGATGATGCGTATGGAGCGAGGATGTTAGAAGGAATCCGAGCAAAAAAATATACTTACGGCCTTAAAAATAAAGAAAAAAAAGCTGATTTTAGCGAGAAACTCGAGACCAAATTATTGGGGGACTTTAACGCATCCAACGCGCTTGCGGTCTATGCTTCTTTGGTTTTAATGGGGCAAGATAAAGAAAAAGTAAAAGAAATTCTAAAAGATGTAGCCCCTCCGCGTGGTAGATTTGAGCATTTCACATCTCGGAGTGGGGTGCTTGTCATTGTGGATTATGCGCATACTCCGGACGCGCTCCAAAATGTATTGAAAACAGTAAAAGATATAAGAAAAGAAAAGGCAAAAATTATTTCTGTCTTTGGCTGTGGCGGCGACCGCGACCCGGCAAAACGCCCGATAATGGGTAACATCGGGGCGGTAAATTCCGATATTGCTATATTTACTTCGGACAATCCTCGGGGTGAAGACCCGGAAGAAATTATCGAAGCGATGAAAACGGACTTATCCATGAATGATTCTAAAAAAGTGAAGACAATTCCAAACCGCTTGGAAGCAATTAAAGAATCAGTTAAAATTGCCCAAAGCGGCGATATTATTTTATGCGCTGGCAAGGGCCACGAGGACTATCAAGAAATTAAAGAGGTGCGTCATCATTTCAACGATATGGAGGAGTTTAGGAAATTGTTCCCACATAAATAACTTCTCTCGAAAAGCAATCTATCTGGCGAAGCTTCGCCAGCGAACTGCTCGCGCCGTCGCGCTACGCAAGGCTTTTCTCAAGAACTATTTATGTTAAGATTACTTTTATGAGGGATTTTAGGGCATTTTTCAAAGGCAAATCGGTGACTGTAGTCGGTCTGGGGCTTTTAGGCAAGCGCTTGGGGGATATTGCTTTTCTGGCTCAATGCGGGGCGAAGGTATTGGTAACGGACTTGAAATCCGCTCGGGAACTCACGCCTTCAATAAAAAAACTCCAAAAATATAATAAACCCGCCAGAGGACGGGCAGGCATACAATATGTTTTAGGCAAGCATCGAATGCAGGACTTTGAAAATTGTGATTTTGTTTTGAAAGGGCAGGGGGTAGCGCTTGACTCACCCTACATTCTCCACGCAAGAGAAAAGGGGATACCGATAGAAATGGACGAGTCGTTGTTTGTAAAACTTGCGCCCCAGGTAAAAATAATTGGAGTTACTGGCACAAGAGGAAAAAGCACCACCACTGTTCTCATTTACGAAATTTTGAAACGTGCAGGCATGCGAGTACATTTAGGTGGCAATATTCGAGGCACTGCCGCATTATCACTTCTTAAAGAAGTTAAAAAAGGAGATACAGTGGTTCTCGAATTGTCTTCCTGGCAGTTACAGGGATTCAATGAGGCCAAAATTTCTCCCAACATTTCAGTTTTCACTAATCTAATGTCAGACCACTGGAATTATTATAAAAATAACAGAAAACAATATTTTATTGATAAGTCATATATCTATAAATTCCAAAAGAAAGACGATATTCTGATTTTAGGCCCAAGCATGAAAGGGAAAATAAAAAATGTAAAATCTAAAATAATAAATGCGAATATTAAAAATGTTCCAAAACTTGTCAACCTGCCAGGTCAACATAATCTGGAAAACATTGCTTGTGCCGTGGAAGTGGCAAAAATTCTAAAAATTCCAGACAATATAATAAAAAAAACAGTCGAGAATTTTAAGGCCTTACAAGGAAGGTTGAAACTGGTTAGAAATATTCGCGGAGTTAAGATTTACAATGATACAAATTCAACAACCCCAGAAGCAACTACTGCCGCCCTTAATTCTTTTAAACACAAAATAGTTTTAATAATGGGTGGCATGGATAAAGGTCCAGAGGTGAATGATTTAAATAAAATTTTATCAAATAAAACAAAAAAGATTTTTCTTACTCCTGGTTCCGGAAGCGAAAAGATAGAGAATACAAAGGCGAATATTGTAAAAGTTGCAAATCTGAAAGATGCCATAAATAAATCAATAAAAGTTGCAAAGAAGGGAGACATAATACTTTTTAGTCCCGGTTTCGCCTCTTTCAATATGTTTAATAACGAATATGACCGAGGAGATAAGTTTATGAAACTAGTCAAGAAATTAAAATAATGCAAAAGAAAAATCAGGTGGATTTATCAAAAGTAAAAAAGATTTTCTTTGTCGGTATCGGCGGGATTGGGATTTCAGCCGGGGCACAGCTTGCGTTATCGCGTGGTATGAAGGTACTCGGTCTAAACGATGAAGAGTCCCCAAAGACCATAGAGCCGCTGCGAGCAGCTGGGGCAATTATTTTTTATATGAACGAAATGAAAAAATTACCTCTAGCTGACTTGTATGTTTACAGCGATGCCTGGCTTCATCGGGGACCAGAGGTTATTGAAGAGGCAAGGGAGAGGGGTAAACCTGTTTTAAGTTACTTTGAATTTCTAGGAGTTGTTGCGAAAGAATATAAAGTCATCGCCATCGCGGGCACGCACGGCAAGACCACGACCACGGCTATGGTGGCCGGAATTTTAATTGACGCCGGGCTAGACCCGACGGTAGTGGTAGGATCTTTTGTTAAAAAATTTGGTAGTAACTTCAGAAAGGGGAGTGGAAAATATTTAGTGCTAGAAGCAGATGAATACAACCGCCACTTCTTAAATTTCAATCCATTTATCACTGTGGTCACAAATATTGAAGCCGACCACTTGGACTATTATAAAGATTTGGCTGATGTTCAAAATGCCTTCGGACAACTTATTGCTCAAACAGAAAACACGGTGATTTACAATTCCAAAGACACCAGTACCCATGTACTAGTACATGATAACAAAATAAAAGTAGTCGATTACATAAAATATCTAGACAGAGTGCCCAAGCTCTCGGTGCCCGGAGAACATAATCGTAAAAATGCAGCCGCGGCTCTGGCAGTGGCGGACTTTTTAAGTATTAATCAAAAAATTGCGCAGAAATCCCTCGCCGAATTTGCCGGTACCTGGCGTCGCCTGGAAAAAAGAGGGCAGACAGAGTCCGGCACAATTGTTTATGATGATTATGCTCACCATCCCACGGAAATCCGGGCAAGCATTGAAGCCCTGCGCGAACTTTACCCTGAGCGTGGCGAAAGGCAAAAAAATATAACCATACTTTTCCAGCCACACCTCTACAGCAGAACCAAAATGCTTTTTGACGATTTCGCGAAAAGTTTCAAAGGGGCGGACCGAGTATTACTGCTGCCCATCTATTTCGCCAGAGAAGAAAAGGATGAGAATGTTTCTAGCGAGAAATTAGCCAAGGCCATAACCAAAGAGGGGCAGAAAGCGGAGGCCTATCCTACCTTTCCAGCCGCGGAGGAAGCTATTTTGGCCTTAAATCTTGGGCCCAAAGATGTATTGGTGACCATGGGGGCGGGCGAAGCATATAAAGTGGCGGACAAAGTCCTCCAGTTTTAACTATTGACTTTTTAACCCAAATATGCTAGTATATAAGAGTAACCCTATTTATAGGTACTAATCTCTTTTTGCCTTATAAATAAAGGGTTTTTTCGTTTAAGACGAATTTCAGGCCTGAAGTTGGCGGAGCACATACCGCCACTTATGAAGAATACAAAATTAATACGTTTCGTGGAGTCGTTTATTCTTTTACCCATAACAACAATGTCAACAGTGCCCCTAGGCCCTATCGCCCAAGGCACCCTTAATATTGTTCAAGATTCTTGGGCTCCCCAAACTGTATTTTCGCAAAAACTAAATAGCGCCTATGATGCTCTAGCTCTTAATAATAATCAGAGTGGAGAGGCCTTGATGGAAAAGGTCCGAGAGTCCAAGGCCGAGTCCATCGATGCTTATTTCGGGTCGCACAGTGTGCCGCTCGAAGGTATGGGCATGAAGATGGTACTTGAAGCCGAGAAAAACGAACTTGACTGGCGTCTTCTTCCGGCTATTGCCATGCGAGAATCAACCGGCGGAAAGTTTGCTTGTAAACGTGCTACCCACAATCCTTTCGGTTGGGGTTCTTGCAAGATTAACTTCAAGTCAACCGAGGAAGCTATCGAAACAGTAGCCAGAAACTTGGGAGGTAATAATCCAAAGACGGCTAGACACTATGACGACAAGACCACTCTGCAAATTCTCCACGCTTACAACCCGCCTTCCATCGTGCCTCGTTATGCTTCACAGGTGCTATCGATCATGGATAAGATTGGAGACGAAAATCTAGGAGCAAAAAATATTACTGCTTAAACTAAAAATCCCCCGAGAGGGGGATTTTTAGGTTTTACCTATTTTTTTAATTTATCTAAGTAATTTTTATATTCCTGGTTTAGACTTTCATCCAATGGTTTTTTATCCACAACCACCCATTTGTAAAAAATATCAGAAGCCTCCATGGCTCTTTTGCCGATTGCCCTTAATTCATCTTCGGTTAATGTATAAAGCGACTCGAATTCTTTCCCGGATACATCATGTAATATAGAAGTCAAAGTTTCGCCCACAAGTCTTCGATATGGATCAGTTAAACCTGTCCAATTGAAGATGCTATATAGGGCTACCTTAGGCCGACCACCGTAAAGTGGTTTTATTAAACCCCTCATTTCTAAAATCATTGCCTTCGGAGCGTTTTCTGCGTTCATTTTTGCCTCACTTATTTCGTCTACTCCGTCGAGCACATGTTGTTCTTCATGCTCAAACGATGTTTGCATAATCAATCTTTGAATTTCTGCTACAGCATTAGGCCCCCTATATCCTCCAAAAGCGGTTTGTCGGGCTAAATCTCTTGCGCTCTGGGGGCTATCCTGTAAATTCCTAAGGATATTTTCAGCCGAACCCGCGTAACCTTGTTTATATTGAATAAGCTTTATCTGTCCGTCTTCTCTGCGTGTGTCAGCCGTAAATCCTGTGGGACTGCTCTCGTATTGCTTCTTTTCATCCTTAGGGTCTGACCCTCCGACTAAAATATATTCATAATCCTGTTTTTTCTCATTATTGGAAGCTGTTCTTTTTTCTTTTCGTTCAATCTTACCCACAGTAACCGCCACAAAGCCAATTTCTCTATTTTTCCAGACGCCCCTTGTTGGCAGAGCAGAGAAAAAGTATCCTTGTTGTTCAAGTATATCTCGCAATGGTTGTACGGCTGTTAATAATTGAGCAGCCTTTGCGTCTTTTGGAATCTCTGATAATTTCGTATCTATGTTGATTCTCTGTATCCAAGAATTATAAATCTCTACAAATTTTTCTAACCCCTCATCTTCTCCAAAATTTCCCTTAAGGTTTTCAAACCATGCATTATATTCTTTTATCACCCCTAAAACCCCTTCAAGTGGCGACACTTTTTCCCGGGACTCTGTTTTTCTTCCCAAAAAAGTTTTTACTCCAAGTACTGCAATACCTATACCCCCAGCCACTAGGGCAGACTTTTTTAGCATTTCTCTACGAGGAATTTTTTTTAGTTCTTTGAGTTTTATTTCCTGAGGGTTTTTAAGATTACGGGATTTACGAAGTTCCTCTAAGCGGGCAATTTCAGCTCGAATTTTTGCCAATTGTAATTTGGGAACAAAAAATCCTTTTTCCTTTCCTATATTTTTTCCTTCCATTTTTTACATTATACAGTATTTCTACTCCAGGTGCATCAGGGTCATCTTGTGATCTTTGGGCTCAAATAAGGTGATCTGGAAATTATAATTCTTGCCGAGTTCTAATTTCTCGCGCAGTTTGGTTTCCGTTCCGAAAGTAGAATTGTGTACCAGGCCCGCTACGCCCTCCTTGATAGATACCAAGGCGCCGTGCTTGTTGTATTTGATAACCACCCCTTTGATGATATCTCCCTTTTTCAACTTACCCTCAAATTCTTTCCAAGGATTTTCCTTCAGCGCCTTGATGGAGAGTGAAATTTTGCCGTCCTTTATTTCAATTACTTTGGCGCGGACAGTGTCTCCTACCTTAAACATGGTGCGAGGGTCTTCCACCAGGCCCCAATCCAGTTCCGAAATATGCACCAGTCCTTCCAGTCCGTCTTCCAGCTTCAGAAATACGCCGAAGTCCACAATACCTGCGACAATACACTCAAGCTCGTCGCCTACAGTGTACTTGCTTAGGATCTCCTTTTTCTCTTCTGGGTTGTTGTCCTTTTCAGAGAAGATAAGTTTGCCTTCTTTCGGTAGGGTGGAAATAATCATGACTGAAATTTTCTGTCCCACCAATTTCTTCAACTCTTTCAAAATTTTATCTTTATCTGAATCCAGCACGCGAGGATAGTGCTCGGCTTTGAGCTGGGAAGCAGGCAAGAATCCTTGAATACCTTGCCACTCTAATATTAGTCCTCCCTTGTTCGCATCTTTTATTTCCAAATCCAGAACTGTCTTTGACTTGATGGCCTTCTCTGCTTCACTCCACATCAGCGCCTGCTTGGCTTCCTTGAGGGAGAGTTCTGTGTAGCCATCTTCATTTTCTGTTTCGACGACTTTCGCTTTGATGATGTCGCCAAGGGCGATCTTTTTTATGATGTCTTTAGCGTTAATAAATTCGCGACCGTAAATTATGCCTGTGCCGTAGGGCGAGAGGTCAACATAGACAGACGACTTTTTAATCATGATCACCGGGCCTTCTATCAAGGAGTCCACTTTCGGTCTCTGACCGCTCCTATCCACTATAGAATTCAGCACCAAGTTTTCCTTGAAATTTTCTTCTACTGTGTCTTCTTTAATCATAATAATTTTTTATTTTTGGCTATAAATTAAAACATCCGCCACAAAGCGGATATAAGGCCTAGGTTTCTCTCCGACCTTCGTCGGAGTCCGACTTTGGTCGGACCGACTGATCTGAAAGGGGTTACCCTAAATCCATGCTTTTAATCCCGACGCCTAAAGGGTCGGGACCCCGACTTTTTACGTCGGGGTATAATTCAGTTGTGAATGCATACTACTATAAGTACGCAAAAATGGCAACCATCACATTGACTAGGATTTTTATAGTTGTAATATCTAGAAAGTACTAGTTCCCGCGCTCGGCGGCACCGAGCAGGAAGGAGGCAAATATGAGCCGGAAGCGTGCACGGTGGATCGGGTCGATATTGTTCTACCTGATCCTGACAGCTGGTCTATTTTTTTACGTATCTCAACGGCCATGGGACGTAAATTCGAGGGTGGCAATTGCACTGTGGGTTCTCGCATCCTTTGGCGTCGGCGTCGTGGTGTTTCTAATCTACGACAGGCCAAGACGGAAGCCACAGACGCAGGTACGTGCGGAGCGGCGCTCGCGACGCCTAATGGAAAGGAGGAAGACATGAAATACTACCCGCCACGCTGGATGAGCGCAGTGGGTCGGCTTGTCTTGCTGATGAGCGCAATCGGCCTGTTGTGGTTGCTGGTTTGGCTCAAAGGCGGGCACATCGCGTTTCCCAAGGGCTAGCACCCGCGCTCGGCGGTTCCGAGCAGCAGGAGGGCGAATGAGTAAACGAGGAAGGGAGTACTTCAAAGACGGGACGCCGATGCTGACGCCGTTCGAGACGTTCATGGTTTGGGGTTCTCTGGTGGCGGGTATAGTAGTGTTCTTGATCAAGCACTACCGACCAGAGTGGCTTCCGTTTCATTTTTAGCCATCCCCGCGCTCGGCGGTTCCCGAGCACATCAAAAAGGAGGGGCCGATGGCCCAACCGAAACGGTCGCCGCCCTGGAAGGACGACGGCCGATTTCAATTTTTGCCCTATCTTTTTGTCCAATTTTTTGCTATATGGAGTACCATATAGCATCGGCATTCGGACAAACTAAAAGCAAAAAAAGCTTTTGATTTGCTCCTCATTTGATGCTATAATTAATAGAATGATAATCACATATTTCGGCAAGCAGTTTTTCAAGATTGGCCAAGGGGAAATGGTTCTGGCCTTCAACCCTGTCAGCAAAAGCTCGAAGTCCGGTGTTTCCGCGCACTTCGGTGCGGACATTGCTCTTGTCACCACTAATCATCCTGACTACAATGGAGTGGAGCAGTTAAGTCGTGGCGAGCGGACACCTTTCACTATTACTGGTCCCGGGGACTATGAAATCAAGGAAATTTTTATTAAGGGTGTGATTTCGGAGGCGAAAATTGCTGACAAGAAATATATAAACACCATATACTCTCTTTCGGTGGATAATATTAATATTGCATTTTTGGGCGCGCTGTCGGATCCAGAAATTTCCAAAGAGGCCCGTGAGGAGATAGACGGTCCGGATATACTTTTTGTCCCCGTAGGAGGAAAGGGGCTACTGGATGCCAAGGCCTCCGCCAAACTCGCTTCAACCCTGGAGCCGAAAATAATTATCCCGATGGACTACGAAGACGCTTCGCTGAAAGCATTCCTCAAGGAACTGGGAGAAGAAAAGGCCGAGGTGTCCGAGAAGCTTACGCTTAAGCGTAAAGATATAGAAGGGAAAGAGGGAGAGGTGGTCGTGCTGAACAAATTATAAATTACGAATTAATAATATTATGACCCATTCGATAAACTCAGGGTCATGGTGATACAATAGAATCATGAGAAAAATAATTCATCGCCTACGAAGACAACCGGAACATATTCGCACCTACGTTTTACATGCGCTTACTATCGTCGCCGGAGTCATCCTTTTTTCTCTTTGGGTTTATTCTTTAGGCACGGATTTAACCGCGAAAGATACTCAAGCAGAATTAAAAAATGATTTACAGCCGTTTTCCGCCCTGAAAGATAATTTAATTGGCGGTTATAATAGTATTATAGGTCAAGAAGCAGCGCCAGCGGCCGCTTATTAATTTTTTATGGCCAAGGATTCTGTAAAGTCAAGCGAGGAGAAAAAAGGGGACACTATCAATCCGGTTGACATTGTGACCGAGATGAAAGAATCGTACCTGGCTTACGCCATGTCGGTTATTACTTCGCGCGCCTTGCCGGATGTGCGAGACGGGCTGAAGCCAGTGCATCGGAGAATTCTTTTTGCCATGCATGAAATGGGATTAACGGCTTCCGCGCGTTTCAGAAAGTCCGCGGCGGTAGTCGGAGACGTGCTCGGTAAGTACCATCCGCATGGCGACGTGGCTGTTTATGATTCTATGGTTGGCATGGCGCAGGAATTTTCCTATCGCTATCCTTTTATTTTAGGTCAAGGGAACTTCGGCTCGATAGACGGCGACAATGCGGCCGCCATGCGTTATACCGAAGCGAAAATGTCCAGAATTTCGAGCGAACTTCTGCGCGATTTAGAAAAAGAAACAGTGGATTTTCGCCCGAATTATGACCAAACCCGCAAAGAACCAACGGTCTTTCCTTCAGCTGTGCCGGCGCTCCTCTTGAACGGTACGCTCGGCATTGCAGTGGGCATGGCGACCAATATACCCTCGCACAATTTGGCGGAGGTTTTGGACGCGACAAATTATTTAATTGAAAATGATGACGCTACCACCGAGGACTTGATGCAATTTATCAAAGGCCCGGACTTTCCTACCGGCGGCATTGCCTACGGGTCAAAAGATATGTTGCACGCGTATTCATCGGGGCGGGGCGGAGTGGTCTGCCGAGGCGAAGCCGAAATAGTAGAAGATAAAAACGGCAACCCGCAGATTGTCATCACTTCCATTCCTTTTCGGGTAAACAAGTCCAACTTAATAATGGCTATTGCCGAACTGGTGCAGGGAAAAAAGCTTGAGGGCATCAAGGGCTTACGCGATGAATCCACCAAAGACATTCGGATTGTCATTGACCTTAAAAATTCAGCCCACCCGGAGAAAGTTCTTAACTATATTTACAAAAATACTCAACTTGAATCAAATTTCAATTTCAATATCGTGGCTCTGGTTGACGGAGTGCCGCAGACGCTCTCGCTCCAGTCCATTCTCACTGAATTTATTTCTCACCGCAGGGAAGTGGTAAAGAGGAGAAGCGCTTATGATCTCCGTCGAGCGGAAGAGCGGGAGCATATTCTGCTTGGCTTGAAGCGTGCGCTGGATAAAATAGATAAAGTAATCAGCGTTATCCGGGCCTCTAAAAATTCTCTGCTCGCCAAACTTGCTCTAATGAAAGAATTCAAATTCTCTGACTTGCAAGCGGCGGCCATTCTAGAAATGAAACTAGCAAAGCTCGCAGGCCTGGAGAGAAAAGCCGTGGAGGACGAATTAGCCGAGAAGCAAAAGTTCATTGCGGACATGAAGGACCTATTAGCCAGCCCAAAAAAAATATTGAAGACCATCGCGGATGAACTGAAAGAAATTCGGGAGAAATATGCGGATGAACGTCGCACTAAGATAGTCAAAGGCGGGGTAAAAGAAATCTCCGATGAAGACCTAGTGCCAGAAAAGGAGACAATGCTGGTCTTAACAGCCGGTGGCTATGTGAAATGCACCGATCCATCAGAGTACCGTGCGCAGAAGAGAGGGGGAGTCGGCGTGGTGGACCTAGAGACCAAAGAAGAGGACTTCGTAACCATGCTTATTTCCGGCTCTACCCACAGCAATTTGCTTTTCTTTACCAACCTCGGCAAGGTGTATCAAATGAAAATGTACGACATTCCGGAAGGACGCCGCGCCACTAAAGGCAAGTCCCTGATGAATTTCCTGGCCTTAGGGGCGGAGGAAAAAGTTACTTCTATTTTAGCCATGCCCAAGGAAAAAGATCAGTCCGCATCATCCTTGATGTTGGTAACCAAAAACGGGGTGGCTAAAAAAATGGGCAGTGCCAGCTTCAAAGACGTGCGCCGAAGCGGCATCATTGCCATTCGTTTGGATAAAGACGATAAACTTGCCTCTGCGCTTCTGGTAGAAAAGGGCGATGAAGTTATGATTGCCACCGCCCTAGGGCAGTCCATTCGGTTCAAAGAGTCCGATGTTCGGGAAATGGGCAGAACAGCCGGCGGCGTGACCGGCATTCGGCTCGCTAAAGGGGATGAAGTAATCGGCGTGGATGTAGTCAAGAAAGAAAATACTGCGGGGGCATTTCTGACCATGAGCGCGAATGGTTTCGGCAAGAAAACATCTCTTAAGGAATATAAAGTTCAGAAACGCGGTGGCTCCGGCGTGAAGACCGCCAAGGTTACTTCCAAGACCGGCAAACTTATTGTGGCTAAGGCGCTCTCGGGGCAAGAGCAAGAACTAATTGCGATGTCCAAGAAAGGCCAGGTCATCCGTACTGCGCTCAAAGATATATCAAGCTTGGGCCGGCAGACACAAGGCGTGACAGTCATGCGCCTCCACTCTGGCGACGGCATCGCTTCGCTCGCCTGTATCTAAAATTTGTTAATTTAATGCTACAATTAAAGCATGTTTGCTAATCCAGTAAAAATTTTAAGAATGTTTGGACTGCAGGAAAACGCCGTGGTGGCGGACCTCGGAGCGGGAACCGGATTTTATGCTGTAGCGGCGGGCGAGATGGTGCCTAAAGGCAAGGTCTATGCAGTGGAAGTGCAGAAGGACTTTTTACCGACTATTAAAAACAAGGCCAGAGAGGCGGGCCTAAATAACGTAGAGGCCCTCTGGGGCGACGTTGAAAAAATTGGCGGCACTAAAATAGGGGATAATATTGTGGACGCGGTTATCGCCTCCAATATTTTTTTTCAAGTTGAAGATAAGGATAAATTTATTGAGGAAACAAAAAGAATATTAAAGCCGGGCGGCCGGGTGCTTTTTATTGACTGGGTTCTATCCCCGGCGGTGCAACAGAAGGCAATCGTTCCCCAAAGTAAAGCGCGCGAGATGTTTGAGCGGAAGGGCTTTACTTACGAGAAAGATATTGAGGCGGGGGCGCATCATTATGGTATGATATTAAAGAAGACATGAAAGACAATTTTCAAATTATCTTTTTAGTCGTATTTATTTTTGCCGCGATAGTTGGCATTTTGGTCTTTTCCGGGGCGATACCGCTCGGTGGCGACGAGGACGGACAGGGTATCGGTACTGTATTTCTATGGGGAACAGTAAAAAGTCAAACCATTATACCTCTACTTGAAGAGTTTAACGCTACCAATGAGAACTTTGTCGTTGCCTATGTAGAAAAAAATGAAGAAACCTTTGACCAAGATTTATTAGAGGCGCTAGCGACCGGACAGGGGCCGGACATGTTTTTCTTGCCGAATGATTTAGCTTTTCATTACGCCAACAAGATTTTCACCATCCCCTACGATAGCTATCCCTTGGCCCCTTTCAAAAAGAATTTTGCCGGCGCCGGAGAAGTATTTCTAACCTCCCGGGGGATATTGGCCTTTCCGCTTACCATAGACCCATTGGTCCTGTACTATAACCGAAGCATCCTGGATGCCAATAATGTTGTCTTTCCCCCCACGGACTGGGATGAATTTACAAATCAGGTTTCACTTTTAACAAAAAAGGACGATTCAGATAAAATAACAAAAAGCGGAATAGCTCTGGGACACTTTTCCAATGTCACTCATGCCAAGGACATCCTGGCCACTCTCTTTATGCAGACGGGAGATCAAATTGTAGTTGAAAAGAACGGGTCCTTCATTTCCGTTTTGAATAAAAATAATACTCTCTCCCCGGTCTTGCAATTTTATACCGACTTTGCCGACCCCCTGAAGACCGTTTATTCCTGGAATAAGTCATTTACTAACTCGCATGATTTTTTCAGCACCAACAACTTGGCATTCTATTTTGGGTTTGCCAGCGAGCTCTCGTCTCTAGTTAATAAAAATCCTAACCAGAACTTTCAAGTAGCGCCGGTGCCGCAAATAAAGAATGCGCCTTTTAAGTTAACGGGGGCAAAGGTGACGGGCATCGCCCTCTCCTCTTTTTCCAAAAATTTTACCACCGCTTTTATCGCGGCCTCCCAAATGGCCACCGGGGACTTTGCAAAAAAGTTAGCGAATGTCCTGGGGGTGGCGCCGGCCCGCCGGGATTTATTGGCGCAAGTTCCAAAAGACGCGTATTCTCCGACTTTTTACGCTTCCGCGCTTTATGCGAGGAGCTGGCTGGACCCATCGCCTGAAGACACCGACAATATTTTCCGCACAATGGTGGACTCGGTTCTTTCCAACAACATGATTCCTATCAATGCAGTTAGGGATGCCGGCGCCAAGCTCAGTTTGTTATTACTTAGATAAATTTCCGCCAGAGGCGGACAATATGAAAAAAACAACAAAATTTCTAATCTTTCTTTTCATTCTAGCGATGCTGATGATGCCTGTTTTATCTTTTGCCCAACCTCAAGCCGTTCCGCTGTCCGGCTCCTTGATTCCCTGTGGCACATCTCTTAATCCAGCTATCGGTTCGCGCGCCAGCGATCACCCCTGTAAATTTGAGGATTTTATAACCCTTATAAATAATGTAATTAAATTTGCTCTTTTTTATCTGGCCTTACCCATTGCCGCTATCATGTTCGCCTATGCCGGATTCAAGCTTGTTACTTCTGGGGGAAGTACGGAGGCCAGAAGTAGCGCGAAAAATATCTTTACCAATGCCGCCATCGGCCTGGTTCTGGCCGCTGGCGCCTGGCTTATAGTGAAGACCCTTTTATCAATTTTAAGCTCTCCTGGGGCTTGGACTTGGATTGGTTTTTAAGATGAGGTATAATTAATACAATGAAATTTATAAAAAAATACGCATACGGATTGATTTTGACAACTTTTATTGTATTTTTGCCAGCATTTTCTTTAGGGCAAACAAATGTTCCAGCGCCGTGCGTTCCAACTGGCGGTACAATCTGTAACCCCATCAACTCTAACACCATCAATGATTTCATCAGGGTCATTTTGGAAGGCGTAATAAAAATCGGCATACCAGTCGTGGCCTTGGCCATAATCTACTGCGGTTTTCTTTTTGTAAAAGCCAGAGGCAATGCTGAAGAATTAAGCAAAGCCAAAGACGCCCTGCTTTATACCGTTATTGGCGCAGCCGTCCTTCTGGGGTCGTGGGCTCTGGCCAAGCTTATATCGGAAACCGTGCTCTCACTAAAATAATTAATTTTTTATGAAAAAACACATAAAATACATTTTGCTTCCAACTCTCTCATTAACAGCAGTTCTACCTCTTTTCGCTTCCGCCCAAGGTTTCTTCGGCCCATGTTTCGGATTTAGAGGAATTGACCTTCTACTTTGCAGAATAAGTTATCTTCTTAACTCTGTTCTCCCGATCCTCTTAGCTTTAGGAGTAGTGTATTTTGTCTGGGGAGTAGTACAATACGTCATAGGGGACAGCGAGGAAGTAAAAGAAAAAGGTAAAAACCATATTATCTACGGCATCATCGGTTTAGTTGTCATTATTGGCCTTTGGGGGCTAGTGTATATCGTCGCTAATACTTTCGGCTTAGGAGGTGAACCCGCCCCTACTTCTTATCAGCTCAGGACTTTGTTGCCTTATTAATTTTATTATAATTAACTTTTTAAAAATGAAAAAACAAATAAAACTATTAGCAAAATTTATTCCAATACTATTTTTCATAACTTTTACCCCCTTGCTTACTTTTGCTCAAGGGGCAGTTAATTCAACTAATGCATCTGATATTATAACAAAAATAAGTAATCTTCTTGGCGCAGTTCTACCCGTCCTGGTCGCTTTAGGAGTTATCTACTTCGTTTGGGGAGTGGTGCAGTATTTTATAAGAGATAGTGAAGAGGCGAAGGAAAAAGGAAAAGATCGCATTATTTATGGCATCATCGGTTTGGCTGTAATAATTAGTATTTGGGGGCTTGTATATATTGTCACTGGTACACTAGGTATAGGTGAGGAGAGTGCTCCAACCAACATTACCAATCTAGTAAATACACCAACAGGTAGCTCTGCTTGCTCCCTCAATCCAAAATTGCAAGGTTTGATGGATTACGCTACCTGTATTATCGGTAAGTCGGTAATACCGCTAATCTTTGCCATAGCTACAGTTATGTTTATATGGGGAGCGGTAAATTTCTTTATAATTAATGCCAATGAAGAAGAAAAGAGGGCTCAAGGTAAGCAGTTCATGCTCTGGGGTATTATCGCCTTAGCTGTAATGATAAGCGTCTGGGGCTTGGTAAAGATCGTTGGGGGGACATTTAACCTCGATACAAACTTCCTTCCCCAGGTTAAGCCGTAATTGACCTTGCTTTTAGTTATCCTATGGTATAATTGGGGGCTGGTTCTTTTATGGTATTATTAGATCGGTTATTAGTTTAATTATTATAAGGTCGTTTTAATTATTAGCGTTTAGCAGTAAATTATGAAAAAGAAATTAATGATATTGTCGGGTTTTATTTTAGGCGCTGCGCCTTTGGTCGTATTGGCTCAGTCCCAAACTACGGGTACTTTCGTTGGTTGTAGCGGTGTTGCCTTAGGAACCATCGAAGGTATGTTGTGTAAGATTGGTGATATTCTAAACCTAGTTACTCCAATTTTGATCGTTTTGGGAGTTATTTACTTTGTCTGGGGAGTTATCACTTACGTTATTGGTAGTGATGAGGAGGCAAAGAAGGCCGGCAGAGACCGCATGATTTTCGGGATAATCGGCTTGGCCGTTATCATCGGCTTGTGGGGGCTTGTTAAAATGGTAACCAACACCCTTGGTATTAATACCGGGGTTCAAAACATTACCTATCCAACCATCCCTTACTAGTCCTTGAGGGAAGTATTTGCTAAGTAAAACATGCAATTTTTTGCTACCCCAGCTCATGCGAGTTTGAACTCTTTTATCGCGAGCGTAAACAGTTCTATAGTAAACCCGCTCATAACCTTACTCTTTGCTTTGGCTGTTGTTTTTTTTCTTTTCGGGGTCTTTCAGTTTATTTACAACCAGGAAAATGAAGAAAAGAGAACAGCCGGTAAAATGCATATGCTCTGGGGAGTCGTTGGCATTGCTATCATGATGGGAGTGTTCATGATTCTCAATCTTATTCTCAATACATTCAATATTACGGATATAAGTGTAGATCCTCAAGGAAATACAAACGTCCAATTAACTCCTTATCCGTAGTAAAAAAGTGAAAGGGCGGGCTCCGTGGAGACCGCCCTTTTGCGTTGCGCGTGGGCCAGCGCGCGATCTACGGCCCTTCACCTCCTTCGGTGAAAAAAGAACAACTTACTTACACGTCCCTTCGCCTCGTTCCAGCCGGTAGAGGCGAAAGGAAACCACCTTTCCGGGATCCTTCGGGTCGGTGAAGACCTTCGGACCCAGGCCCCGGGGCGTGGGTGCCTGCTGGCACTTTTCCCCGGGTTGGTGGATGTACTCCTGCCCGTCCGCATACTTGATGCGGATGGGTACGTTGGCTTCGAGGTTGAACTCGTAGTCAACGGACAAAGCCACCGGCGTCGTCGCGTTGATTAGACGCGGCGGCGAGACGACTTCCTGCGCGACGGCTCGGCCGACGACAGGTGAGTAGACGACGTTGGGAGGGGGTGGTGGGGCGGGTTTACCAAACATAAACGCCCACGCTCCCTTGGCGGAGGTACCTACCACTCCGTTGTCGACGAGAGTGGTACTAATCGTGTCCCGATTCGGCCAAGTGCCGACATATTTCGGGAATGCGATCTGAATGCTTAAGATCGCAAGGGACACCACGAAAATTGTCCCCACAATTCTGCGCTCTTTTCCGTTTGCCCAAGCGACCGCGAGGCCACCGGCAACGAAAGCGAAGCACACCTCCCACAGAATCACCGACGAAACGTCGTGGCCGACGAGAATGCTGTAAGCACCCCCCGAGTCATCAACATTTCCGTAGGTGTCCGCTGGATAGAGCCCGAGCGTCTTCGCCGCCAAAAACCGCAAGGCGAGGAAGATGATGATTCCCATGGCCACATTGGCCGTGAGTCTCATTCCTCTCCACGCAATCGCCACACCACTTCCGAGTTCGGTGAAGACGATTTGCGTGACGTAGATGATTCCCAGCGCGACGAACGTAGTGAGGAAGGGGATTCCTACCCCCACTTTGAGTAGTATCGCGAGCAGGACACTCGCGACTGTAGCGCGGATCCAGTTTGGATTCATTATTCTCTCCTACACTCCGCGGCGACGCGCGAAGAAATGTGTAATTACCTCTGCCGTGAGCTCCGAAAGGAACTCTACGACGATCCAGATTCCCATGCCACCGGGGCGACCGTGATGTTGCCCCTGGTGTTCCGGATTCTCTGGCTGTCCGTGTTGCTGTCGTCTTCCACCAGCCGCTGGTTGATGTCCCTGCTGCTGGGGTGCTGCCGCTTGATGTTGCGGCCGCTCCCTTTCCCTCCACCTCCGAATAAAGGATGCTCCCGCCCGAACGGCGTGAGACGCTTCATCCCAAAAAGCGATCCAGAAGTAGCCGAAGGTGAGAAGGAAGTACACGAGCGTTGCCTTCCACCAGAACCAAGTCCCGGTTGCCCAGGGCAGTGGTTTGGTGGGGACAGTTGCCGTCGGCGCGTTCTTGCCTTCCCACAGGTGGCTGAGCACATTACTCATCCACCCGCGTTGTTTTGCAGTAGGGAAGTTCTCGGGCAGCAAGAGTGCCGGCCCGAAGTTGAAACACGCAATCACCAATGTGACTGCAAACATTCCAACCCCCACGAAGAAGTAGGTATTGTTGTCGCGGAGGTAGTCCTCCCAATCGGCGTGGTTGAACCACGCCGTCAGACGAATCGCCCCGAACCCAACAACCGCGTAAACGAACGTGAGCGCGATGAACCCCAGCCAGAACGATCCCCACGAGAGATACACGATCCCCGCGAGAATCGCAACGACGATTCCGATTAAAAGGCGCACTTGCGTCCTCGTTTCTGCGCCGCCACGGCGCTTTTCTTAAGTTGACGAATAACCCAGAACTTGTATATATTGTATCACAATTAAACGCAAAAGTCAACCCCTAGGGGCTGACTTTTGGCTTAGATTATAATGCTTTTTGGACGTTTTAAGATTGTTTCAACGGAGTAGCGTGATATTTATCTTCCAGTCCGAAGAACTTTCTCGCTAGGATGATTATTATTAGAATAAATATCGCTAGAATAAGCCACTGAATCAAGCCAGAAGGCATGAAGGTATCTGTTCCGAAAATCGCATTAGCCGTAAGGTCGCTAAAGTCCTCCGTGGGTTTAGCTGTTTTAGTAGTACTAGGTTTGTTGGTTGATGCGCCCGCCACACTTCCGGCGGTAGAAACAGTACGAACTATAGCTAATTCATTTCTAATATTCAGAACATAGCCATTCGAAAGTCCTCCACCTGGGCCCGGATTATCTACTGTCACTACGTAACTGCCCAAAAACGAGGTATCCGTATCAATCAATTCAAACTCAATCCTGTTCTCGTTGAAAAAAGTCGTAGTTCGGTCAGAGCCATTCAATTTAGCCACCGCGCCATAAACGAAGTTTTGTCCGTTAACAACTATACTGGTCCGGCCTGAACCCAAAACGACCGGATTAGGATTAAGTGAATCAATAATCGGCCTGTCGTTATAGACAGTTGGTTTGCTATTACTAGAGCTTAATTTTGTACGAAGCTGGTAACCAGTATCATAAGCGTTCGTCTCTACTGGTATAGTTATCAGTCCGAAAGTCAAAATAACCAATATTGACAAACTCAAAATTAGGCCGTTTCTTATTCTTTTGTTGATTATATTACTCATATTAATAGTATAGCATATTGCGGTATAAAAGTCAAGTGGTGGGCGAGGGGAGAGTCGAACTCCCACCCCTTGCGGGACTAGTTCCTAAGACTAGCGCGGCTACCGTTACGCCACTCGCCCAATATTTTCAACGCTATTTTTTTCTTTCTTGACAAGCATATCACATTTTCTAAATAAATCATCTTTAGTATTTTTATACTATCGCTCTTACCAAAAGTCAGAGTATAAACAGAGGACTTGTCTGTTTTTGAAATTGAGCCCCCCGCAACACCAAAGAATCTTTTACATGATTTAAGAATCCAATCTAAAAAATTATTACTTGCTGAACATAGACGTATTTTATATTGTGGGTATTTACTTTCCGGGTGTTTGGATATTGAGATACTTCCATCGCCATCTATGCATCCCCTAAAAAAATCCGCAAAATATTTTTGAGGTATTTTTAGTTCAGATACCGTTTTTGATTTTCTGGGAGTTAGACCCAACTCCAGTAAAAATTCAAAAAAATTCTTGTCTCCAAATTGAAGCATATAATATTTTTTGTCTTTTGAACCCCCTCTGGCTGTTCTACTTATTTTATTATTGATTCCTAAACATTTCTTGCAATTAATGATCATCTCATAATCCTTTGACGTAATTATCAAATGTCTTAAATCACTAGACAAATTGCCATCAGTCGCGACGACTCCTATTGTATACGCGAAGTCCTATTTTGTGCGCCCAGTTGGGATCGAACCAACGACCTTATCCTTAAGAGGGATCTGCTCTACCAGCTGAGCTATGGGCGCAAAAAATTTTCAAAATAACTGTTTACTGTTTTATTATCTTTCGACCTACCAAAACAGCTATGGGCGCAAAAAATTTTCAAAATAACTGTTTACTGTTTTATTATCTTTCGACCTACCAAAACAGCTATGGGTGCTTAATTAAGTTGTCAATTCATAATTACAAATTCGTAATTAACCTAGTGCCCGAGGTGGGGGTCGAACCCACATCCCTTGCGAGACACGATTTTAAGTCGTGCGCGTATACCAATTCCGCCACTCGGGCAATTTATCCTAAAATATTTTAACATGTTTTAGGGAGGCCTGGGCGGGAATCGCACCCGCGTATATTCCTTTTGCAGAGGAATGCCTTGCTACTTGGCTACCAGGCCGTTTCTTTATCCTACTTGGCTCTTAACAATTCGTCAATTTTTTGGCGATTCTTTTCACCTTGGTCTATGGCGAAATCGATAAAAGGAATTGTCTTTATTTCTAATTTTTTTTTCAGTAATTCCCGAACTTCACTTCTTTTACGTTTAACAAACAAGAGCACGTCCGCCTCTTTTTCTTCTGGCAGTACGGTGATAAATACTGTAGCGCGCTTTAAGTCCGGAGAGGCAGTAGCGAAAGTAACCGTGATAAGCGAAGTTCTGTTATTCTCCCGTCCTAAAAATTCCGCCGTCAACTCTTTTATTACCTTGGCTACCTTCTCATTTCTGGCTGTCATAAATTTTAACTATTTTTGGACTACGTTCCATGATACAATCACGTCGCCCGTTGCTATTTCTATTTTTGATTCAATCATTATGCCGAACTCCGTTCCCTCAGATACTACACCCGTTTTTACTTTACCGGCTTCCAGGTTTATGATTTTTCCTTGTCCGATTTCAAACTCTCGACGGATTATTTTCACCGTACTGCCTTGAGTGATATTTCCCTCTA
The DNA here is from genome assembly GCA_001785615.1 of Candidatus Nomurabacteria bacterium RIFCSPHIGHO2_02_FULL_42_19. GTDB lineage: Bacteria > Patescibacteriota > Minisyncoccia > Phycocordibacterales > UBA9973 > UBA9973. The sequence goes on from MFUG01000007.1 coordinate 26,743, forward strand.
TCACTTTACCTCCCAGAATTTGGCGTTCCTTCGTTCGGCTAAAGGCCTTGAGAATCTTGGCTCGGCCAGTCGTTTCTTCTGTTTCCACTCGTGGTCTCCTTATTTCCATTTCTTTTTGTAACCACTCCGTCAGCTTGTAGATAACGTCAAAAAAAGAAATCACGATACCTCTTTTTTGAGCAACTTCACTCGCGCTTTTGTCGGCTTTCACGTTAAATCCTATCACTAATGCCAGCTCTCCGGCCGAGATGCCCTTTATATCTGATTCCGAAATGGATCCGGTGCCTTTCTGAACGATTTTGAAAAGAGCGTTCTCGCCTTTAATTTTTGCTATTTCTTTTTCAATGGCTTCCAAGGACCCGGCGACATCGGCTTTAAGCACAATAGGAATTATTTTTTTACTCCCGACGCTTTCAGTCGGGACTCCGATTCCTTGGGATGTCGGAGCTGGTTTGAAATTCTGCGCGTATTCTTCCGCTTCTTGTTTTTTGGCGAATGCCTTAAAGGGGCTTCCTACTCTCGGCATAAAATTCCAGCCGACCAGTCGGATCGGGGAGGAAAAGGTGGCATGGTCAATCATTTCTCCCTTAAAATTCTCCATGATGCGGGTAGAACAGACGGAGTCCTCTGCCACTACGGTCATGCCTTTTTTGATACTTCCGTTCTTGATAATGAGCGTTGCCTGGATTCCACGCTTGGGATCAAGGGAGGTCTCTATCACGAGCCCAGTTGCGCACTCTTCAGGGTTGCCGGTGAAATTTTCTACTTCTGCCAAAATCAAAATTAAAGACAATAAACTGTCCACTCCTTCACCCGTCTTCCCGGAGATAAGCGAGCAGGGAACTTTCCCGCCGTAGTTTTCCAAATAAATTTCATTTTCCGCTAATTCTGTTTTCGTTTTTTCAACATTGGCGTCGGGCTTGTCTATTTTATTAATGGCGACGATACATGGCGTTTGGCTTTCTACGATTGTTTTCCAGGCCTCAATTGTTTGCGGTTTTACTCCTTCCGGGGCCGAGACGACCAGGATAGCAATATCCGCCACTGCCGCGCCGCGCTCGCGCATTTTTGAAAAGGCCTCATGGCCCGGAGTGTCTAGGAAAGTTATTTTCCCCGACGCATACGGTCGGGGTCCCGACCCAGATTTCTCTGGCGTCGGGATTTCAACTTCGTAGGCAGAAATATGCTGGGTTATGCTACCGGCTTCTTTGTCTACCACGTTTGTTTTTCTGATGTAGTCCAAAAGCGTGGATTTGCCATGGTCAATATGGCCCATGACCACCACTACCGGTGGGCGCGCGACTGCCTGCCCGACCTTTCGGTCGTTCGGGCGGGTATTTTTTTGTTCCTTGTTTTTATCCATTGGTCAATTATTAAATTTTTGCTTTTTGGAGTGCTTCTTTTTCTTCTGCCGTCAATTCATATTCTGACTTTCCACCCTTGACTGGTTTGGCGAAGATGCTCATTCGTTCGCGAGAATATAAACTAGAAAGTACTACGCCGTCACCTTCTTCATTTAGCATGCTGATGGCGAAGCTCTGATTACTGCCTTGGTCGGGGAAAGGGTTGAAGCGTACGGTTTCAAGTCCGCGGATGCTCTTTTTCACCTTACTTTTTATTAAAGATATTTCTTTTTCTGTATTTTCTTTCGCTGTATTTAATTTAATAATATTGTCTTCGAGTGCGACAATCGTATCTTCCAAATCCTGAGCTTTCTTACCAAGGAAAAATCTTTTTAGGCGTTTCTCCATGCTAACCACCCAGATAACGCCGAGCAGGATAGCGATACCGGTCAAAACGAAAAAAGCCAGGAGAAAAATATTATCGAGCTTTATATTCATCCCGTACGAAATTCCATCTTTATTTTTTGAGATAGAAGTGTTAATATTGTAAGTAAAATTCCATTATTTCGTACGGGATTCATTCCTACAGTGTATACTATTTTAATGCCGAAATCAACGATAAAACCGAAGAAAATATACATGGATTACGCCTCAAGCGCGCTTTCGGCGTCAGCCAACCCGAGCGCAATTCATGATTTGGGAGTGAAGGAGAGGAGTAAACTAGAAGATGCCCGATCAAAAGTGGCGAAGATTTTGAATGCGAATAGTAATGAAATTATTTTTACCTCCGGAGCGACCGAGAGCAATAATTTAGCGATACTTGGTTTGCTACAGAGAATGAACTTTTTTTCAGTTGCTCGGTCCCTCGCTTCGCTCAGCCACTCCTTCAAAAAAGTTCATTCTCTTCCGCATATCGTGACTACGAATATTGAACATGCGTCGGTTTTAGAGGTTTGTAAGTATTTGGAAAAAACAAAACAAGCCAAAGTAACTTATGTACCCGTGGGAACAAATGGCATAGTAGATCCTCGAGCGATTAAAAAAGCATTAGGGCCGAATACAATTCTGGTTTCCGTTATGTATGCCAACAACGAAATCGGCACAGTACAGCCGATCAGGGATATCGCAAAGGAAATTAGGCATTTTAACAAAGTAAATCCCAAGCAAAATCATAAGATATTTTTTCACACTGATGCGGTGCAAGCAATAAATTATTTACCGATAAACGTAGCTCAACTTGGGGTTGATTTGATGACTTTTAATAGCGCTAAAATTTACGGGCCCAAAGGAGCTGGTGTTCTCTACGTAAAAAGGCAAGTGCCTATCAGAGGAATTATGTTCGGAGGAAATCAAGAAGGGGGACTACGGCCCGGAACGGAAAATGTTGCTAGCATTCTTGGACTTGCGCAGGCGCTAACTAAAACAGAGAAAATAAAAAACGAAGAAGTGAAACGCCTAACCAAACTTCGCGATTATTTTTTCAACCAATTATCCCATTCTAACATTCTAACGAACATTAGAATAACAATTAACGGTGATTTGAAAAACCGTCTCCCGAACAATATAAATATCACTATTCCAAAAATCCCAAGCGATCTCCTAGTCATTGAGTTGTCGGCATACGGCATAATGGCCTCTGCCAAGAGCGCTTGCAAGTCAGGTGACGGCAAGACCTCGCATGTAATAGAAGCCATTAACCCAAAGACCCAAGATACGGATGGCTCCCTGCGATTTTCTCTCGGCCGCGACACTGATAAAAAAGATATTGATTACACTATTCAAGCTCTAAAAGAAATTTTGACAAAGCTAAAAAAGTGGTACAATTAACCAATGGATATTAAGGAGCCAATAGTTGTAAAATTTCATCCGCACCCTTTTTGTTTTCTCGGTTTCTATTTTGGCGGAATTATTTTTATGGTTTTAAGTTTTTTTGTTCTCCCGCTTCTTTTTTTAGCTGGAATTTTAATTTTTATCTTAGCTGAGGTTTTTCGACGCGCGGAAACCTTTTATGTATTAGAAAGCGGGGTGGCAAAGGAATATAAATTATTATCAACTTATAGAAAATTCGCGGAATTTAGCAAAATTCAAAACATGGAAGTGAATCAGAGTTTTCTTGAAAACATATTAGGTATTGGCACTATTCATTTAGATACTGCGGGAACGGACGAAAGGGAAGTGAGTTTTCGTGGCGCTAGAGACCCATACAAAATTGAGCAGATCATTCGAGAGAAGATGAAAACTATCTAGGGGAGAATTTTAGTAGGACGATTTTGAAAAAACTAAAAAGATGGTATAATTAAGGCATGGACATTAAGGACTTAAATAAATCGCAACTCATACTGCTTGCTATCCTGCTTAGCTTCATTACTTCCATTGCCACCGGGATTGTCACGGTGACCCTGATGCAACAGGCGCCGGACTCGGTTACAGTGCCCATCAACCGCATTATTAAACAGACCGTTGAAAAGATTCAACAAGTGGAAGGCAAGACCACGGTAAACACGGTAGTGATAAAAGAAGAGGATTTAGTGGTGGATGCTATAGCCAAAAATCAGTCCACGGTGTTTGCTTTATCCAAAGAGATTATCGATCTGAACAATCAGAATGCAGAAGTTTCGGCCGGGAGAGGATTCGCGGTTTCCGAAGGTGGGATTATCGTCGCTGACTCAACCCTGGTCGGCGGTAAGGGAGTATATTATGTCTCCAACGCCAGCGGTAAATTCAATGCACAGTTTATTTCTTTAGATGAAGCCGGATTTTCATATTTGCAAATAGGCACGCCGCTTGACGAGAAAAACGTACTTTCTTTCACTCTGCCAGTGCCGGGAGACGTGAGTAAAATGAAAATAGGACAGAAAATTATAGTAATGGGTAATGCTATTTCTTCTTTTATTTTTGACGGCGACAAGGAGCTAAAAATAAATGTTCCCAAATCAAGTGCCGGCGGGTTGGTCGTTAACTTAGATGGAGAGGCCCTAGGCATTGCTCTCTCCAGTGAAACAAAACCCTTTACCTCGATTGATGTGATCAACGAGTCATTGAAACAATTAACAATTACAAATTAAAAATTACTAATGAAATTTTGAATTGATAATTCGTAATCCGTAATTTATAATTAAGCTTATGCCACCCCTAAATAAATTTACAACTAAAGCCAAAGAAGCCATAAAGAAAGCCCACGAGCTGGCCATTGAACGCGGGCAAAATCACGTATCATCTCTGCATTTGTTGGCCTCGCTCCTCCTGCAGGAGGAGAGCATGGTGAACTCCATTTTAGATAAATTGGAAATTGATACGATGTTGCTGACGGACTCGGTGCTAGAGTTAATTGAGTTGCCGGAGTCCCACAGCACTCTCTCGCCATCGTACCAGATTTATCTTAATCCTGATTTGGCGCAGACCATAGAACAGTCAGTAAAATTTGCGGAATTTATGAAAGATGACTTTGTTTCCACAGAACATCTTTTTATCGCTATGCTGGAAGTGACTGGCGAGGCGCGCGAAACCCTGGCGCGATTCAGAATCAACAAAGATGCCGTGCTGAAGGTGGTGGAAGAACTGCGCAGTCAAAATATTACCGATGTTTCCGAGCCAAAGAAATTTAGGACGCTTTTGAAATATACCCGCAACCTAACGAAGCTTGCCAAAGAAGATAAGCTGGATCCGGTGATTGGCCGAGACAATGAAATAATGCGCATCATGCAGATTCTTTCCCGCCGTACGAAGAACAATCCGATTTTAATAGGGGAAGCCGGCACCGGCAAGACCGCGGTGGTGGAAGGTCTCGCCTCGCGCATTGCCAAGGGTAACGTTCCCGAGTCGCTGAAAGACAGAGAGCTCGTTTCCCTGGACTTGGGGCTCTTGATTGCGGGTACAAAATATCGTGGGGAGTTTGAAGAGCGATTGAAAAGTATTATGAAGGAGATCGAACGCTCGGACGGAAAGATAATCCTTTTCATAGACGAGATTCATACCATTGTGGGCGCCGGAGGCGCGGAAGGTACGATGGACGCTTCAAATATGTTGAAGCCAGCACTCTCCAGGGGGGAACTGCGCGCCATCGGTGCCACGACTCTTCGGGAATATCAGAAACATATAGAGAAAGATCCGGCGCTAGCCAGACGTTTCCAGCCGGTGTACATTGATGAGCCGTCTATGGAAGACGCCGTCGCTATCTTGCGGGGCCTGAAAGAAAGATATGAGCTATTTCACGGTGTGCGAATTACCGACGACGCTATTGTCTCGGCGGTAAATCTTTCGGCTCGCTACATTACTAACCGATTTTTACCAGATAAAGCGGTTGACCTGATAGACGAGGCCTCTTCTTCGCTTAAAATAATGCTGGAGAACAAACCACCGGTGCTGGAAGACGCGCACGGCAAAATAATGCGTTTAGAAATTGAAAAAGAAGCGCTTAAAAAGGAAATTTCCGTCTCCAGTGGCGATAAACAAAAAGAAAAGGAGATAAAGAATAGAATAAAAGAAATAGATAAAGAAATAGGCAATCTATATGAAAAGACCAAAGAACTGGAGCTCAAGTGGCAGAATGAAAAGGGGACAGTGATTGAAATTCGCGCCATTAAGAAAGAACTAGAGGCACTACGCCTGGACGCGGAGAATGCGGAGATGAAGTCCGATCTTTCTAGGGCGGCGGAAATTCGCTATGGAAAAATTCCGGCACTCAAAAAGGACTTGGAAACAAAACTTGCCCGATTGAAAAAATTACAGAAATCCAGACGCATTTTGAAAGAAGAAATCACGGCGGAAGACATTGCCGAAGTGGTTGCTCGTTGGACTGGCATACCGCTTGCTAAGATGCTTGAGGAAGAACGGGTGAAATTAGAGAGAATGGAAGCGGATTTAAGGAAAAGAGTTATTGGTCAAGAGGAAGCAATTAAACGAATGGCCGATGTCATTCGTCGTTCTCGCGCGGGCATTTCCGATCCCAACCGTCCAATTGGCTCATTTATCTTTTTAGGTCCGACTGGGGTTGGGAAAACCGAGCTTACCAAGGCCTTGGGGGCTTTCATGTTTAACGATGATCGCGCAGTTATCCGCGTGGACATGTCTGAATATATGGAAAGACACTCCATATCAAAACTTATTGGTTCGCCTCCGGGCTATGTCGGCTATGATGAATCCGGCCAGCTTACCGAAGCCGTCCGACACCGACCTTATGCAGTGGTACTTTTTGATGAGATTGAAAAAGCCCATCCGGAGATTTTCAATATGTTGCTCCAGGTGATAGACGAAGGACGATTAACCGACGGCAAGGGTCGGGTGGTGAATTTCAAAAACACCATTATTATCCTCACTTCCAACATCGGTTCGCAATTCGTAGAGAAGATGGAATCAATCGGTTTTTCCAATAATTCCGAAAAACAGGATTACAATAAAACCAAAGAAAAGGTGCTGGAAGCCCTAAAAGACAACTTCCGTCCGGAGTTTTTGAATCGTATTGATGAAATTATTGTCTTTGATATTCTCTCCGAGATTGCTATTAAAGAAATAGTTCACTTACGAGCGCAGGTAGTGAAAGACCGCTTGGCCGGGAAGGGTATTGATTTCAAAATCTCTGAAGAAGCACTTTCGTACCTGGCAAAGGAGGGTTACAATCCACACTATGGCGCCAGACCGCTCAACCGCTTGATTCAAAATAGAATTCTAAACCCAGTGGCGTCCTACATTATTTCCAACGGCGTTTTGAGGGGGGACACTATCGTGGTCTCAGTAAAAAATAAAGAATTAGTGATAGAGACCCAAAAAGGCCACGCCGGAGGACGAGCAAGCAAAATCAAAAGCTCTATTCGCACCAGATCTGGCCACTCGGTGTAAGTATTCGAATACGTATTTGAATACGTATAAAAAATCTACCCACACAGAACGGCACATTAGTGCGGGGATGCAAAAAACAATTTTTTGTGTTATTTTATAGTTGTTTCTTGTTATGCGCCGGTCGGATAGTGGCTATTCCAGTGCGCTGTAAACGCACCGCCTTCGGGCATCGTTGGTTCGAGTCCAACCCGGCGCACAAAATAGGACTTCGTGAAGTTTTGGGAAAAGAAAAAGTGTCGGAGCCGTTTTGCCGAACGGCAAAACGGGCAAGAGTGGCCTCTGCGAATTCGTATTCGGGTTTCCAAATCCAAGAGGGAGATTTTTCGGAAATGAGGCGGTTCGTTCCAATTTTTTGAACAAATTGAGATATCTCGGTTAGAGATTCCATAGAAGCAATTTTTTCCGCTTGGCATAAGGTTTTTATGTATTCTTTGGCTGGTTCAATCCAGCCAACAATCTGCTTCCGTAGAAGCGACTCCTTTTCATTTTTGAGAGATATTTTTTGCTCGACAAATTGCTCCTTTTTCTTGCGATAGGTGTCTTCGTCAATCAGATTGTCCAAATAACCGGAGACCAGTTTGTCGAGCTTTTCATCTATCAAAAATATTTTCTTTGAGATCGCTTCTGCGGAAACCGTAGCCAATTTTGTTTCTTTCTTTTCTTCAATATCGAGCATGGTGTGTAATTCACGCGTCCAATCAGTCGGTAAAGCGATTGCTTGCGATTTTTCTATGATTTTCCTTTTCAAATCATTTTCCTGTAAATACTTCTCACTACAAGCTCCATGCTTCCTTGTGCAACGATAATATCTGTAAGTGCCACCATTACCATGTGTCCATTGTGCTGTAATCATAGAACCACATGAGCAATGGAAAAGTCCAACGAAAGGAAAATCATGTTTTGATTTTGTTTTGCGAGGGCGACTTATCTCTCGCAAAACTTCCGCAACTTTCTCAAACAATCGCCTTGTAATGAGGGGCTGGAATTTTCCTTCATACACTTCGCCATTCCATTTCATTACGCCCATATACAATTCATTGCAAAGAAAATGTAGAATGGCAAAATTGGATTTTACTTTTCCCTTAGTCAATTTAGCAAAGTATTCAGCAATACTCTGAAAGGTATGTTTTCCAGTGGCATACTCGGCAAAAACCTTTTTGACAATTTTGGCTTCTCTGGGTTCTGGCACAATATTGCGAAGTCTGTGGTCATAGATGTAGCCAAAAGGTTTTTGGCCGGGCCAGCCGCCCTGCCGAAGTTTAGCGCGATTTCCTCGCCGAACATTTTCGGACAGATTGTCTATGTAATATTTGGCATTAGAAAGAGCGATGGAGAGAAAAAACTTTCCCGATGGCGAATTATCAAAAACAGATGTTGGAAACTTCAAATCGGCAAGTTTTCCAGTGTCTAATAAATATATTAACCGTCCGCCATCGACAGAGTTTCTAGACAATCTGTCCGTATGCCACGCCAAAATACCGAACTGATGAGGAAGACCTACTTCGATTTTGTCGAGCAGATTGTTGAAAACTTCTCGTCCGGGAATTTTAGCCGTTTTCTTCTCGATAAAAGTTTCAATAATCTCTAACTTTTCACGCTCGGCAAATTCTCGAAGCTCAGTCATCTGAGCTTCGAGAGAAAGAACCTGACGGTCTTCCTCATCAGTACTTTTACGAATGTAGATGTAATATTTTGTCGTGGTTTCCATGGTGATTGGATTTTAATTAGTATAGCAAAAATTGCTTCTTCAAAAAATTGGAAACAAAACTTCTTTTTGTAATTTGCTTTGCAAATGACGAACCGCCTCATTTCTGAAAAATCCCCCTCTTGGATTTGGAAACCCGAATACGAATTCGCCCAGTCCACTCTTGCCCGTTTTGCCGTTCGGCAAAACGGCTCCGACACTTTTTCTTTTCCCAAAACTTCACGAAGTCCTATTTTGTGCTCTTTAATTAACTTTGCTCGAACCTATTTTAGCAAGAATTAAGGAGTGTTCCTAATCGCACGCTCGG
>MFUG01000007.1:35960-38357 GCA_001785615.1 Candidatus Nomurabacteria bacterium RIFCSPHIGHO2_02_FULL_42_19
GTTAATCGAGGGTTTATTAGCAATATTGAGAACGGCAAGACAAATCCAACGCTTGCGACAATCGCAAGATTGGCGAAAGCCGTTAGGGTTTCGGTTGATGAATTGTTAAAATAAATTTATGGAAAAAACCATATCAACAAAAATAGTATATGAATGTCCAATATTTAAGGTTGAAGAAGCTGTGGTTGAATTACCAGATGGCTTACAGGTAAAAAGGTGGTATGTAGTAAGAAATGATGCAGTGTTAGTTATTTGTATAAAAGACCAGAAAATTATTTTCCTTAGAGAATTTAGAAGTGCTTCTCAATCTATTGAATGGCGATTACCATCGGGGGGTGTAAAAGATGGAGAGGAACCGATAAGTGCTGGAATACGAGAGACAAGAGAGGAGGTTGGGCTTGAACCTTTAGATATTAAATTACTGAAGATTTTTGATAATCCTTCATCAACCATAAAGCAAAAAGCACATTGTTTTATAGCCACACAGTTTAAGGAAAATCCTCTCGATACGGGTGAGCCAGAAGAAAAATTTAATGAAATTAAGGAGCTGTCTTTTCAGGAAGCCAAAAAGTTATTAGATGATGGTCAATTTTCTGCTAGTATAGAGAAATCTTTGAGATTTTTCTTTAAGCAATAGTAAAATATGTCCATAAAGATCACCTATTTTGTACACGGCACGACAACGGATAATGAGAAAGAAATTTCATCGGGTTGGTCTGATGTTGAACTTTCTGAACTCGGAATAAAACAATCAATTGCTTTGAAAGAACAAATTAAAGACAAAAAATTTGATGTCGTTTTTTGTTCTGACTTGCAACGCGCTCATAATTCAGCAAAACTCGCTTGGGACGGAATATGTCCGATTATTCCTGATAAGAGATTGCGAGAATGTAACTACGGAAAATTAAATGGTGCTTCATCCGCCATTGTAGAACCAATGCAAGAGGAAGAATGTATTACAAACAGATTCCCCGAAGGGGAAAGTTATGGGGATGTAAAAGTTAGGATTGCAGATTTCCTTGAATTTCTAAAAAAGAATTATGATGGAAAAAATGTTGCAATAGTGGGACATAAAGCTCCTCAGCTTTCTCTAGACGTTTTGATTAAAGGTAAGACTTGGGAACAAGCTCTTGCTGAAGATTGGAGAAAAACAAAAGCGTGGAAGCCGGGTTGGAAGTATGTTTTAGAATAAAACCATGAGAGAAATTATAAAAGAACCTAATAATTTGCTATATCAAAAATGTGTACCCATTAATAACTTTGATGAAGCTAGACAAATTGCTAACGAACTTTTGATTGTAATAAAATCAGTAGCAAAATGGTGGAATAGATGGTTGGGTTTTGCCGCAAATCAAATAGGGTATTCCAAACGAATTATTGCGTTAAGAAAAAGTAAAAATGAATACGAAATTTTAATTAATCCAAATCTAACAGAAAGGCGATTTCCATTCCCCTATTTGGAAACGTGCTTCAGTCTAAATTCAAAGAAGTATTATTTAGTAAAAAGATATTTATGGACAAAAGTAAAATACCAAAATTTGGAAGGTAGCAAATGTGAAATAATTTTGAAAGGACCAAGTGCTATATATCAGGAAATGGATCATATTGACGGGATAATGGTTTCTCAAATAGGTTTGCGTGTATTCTAATAGAGTCTAGCTCACATCCTTACTTCATTGCGAGCGGGTTTGTGTACGGATAGAAGAATTGGTCGAGCACATTTGCAGTTGATTTTTAGAAAAATATTTAGTATAAATACATAATGAAGATAAAAGTCTTTACGGCAGGAGGAACTATAGACAAGATGTATTCAGAGGAAAAAGGAACTCTAAATTTTTCGTTTGGTAAACAAGCTGTTAAAGAACTTAGTGAGAATAAAGTTAGATTAAATTTTGAATATGATATTGAGCGTCTTCTTGCGAAAGATAGTCTAGAAATGACCGATGAAGACAGACAATTAATAAGAAAGGCATGCGAAGGAGCAGTTGCTGATAAAATTCTTATAACCCATGGAACAGACACAATGATAAATACTGCGGAAGTTTTGAGCACAATTCCAAATAAAACAATTGTACTAACTGGTGCTTCTCAACCTTACAAATTTCGTGAATCTGATGCAGAATTTAATGTCGGCGTAGCTATTGGAGCTCTCAATACATTAGATAATGGGGTTCATATCTGTATGAACGGAAGAGTGTACCAATGGGATAAATGTGAAAAACGCTCTGATGGATGGTTTGTGGATAAAGAATAATCAAGCGCATTTGCATTTTGAATTGGCACTAAGAATTCCGTCAGTTTCTCCCTTCAAAGGAGAAACCCGCCCGAATCCCATCGCCCATTCAATTCAAAAAAAATCCCGCGCAAAACAAATTTAGGATGGGAAGCGATGGGGAT
>MFUG01000008.1 GCA_001785615.1 Candidatus Nomurabacteria bacterium RIFCSPHIGHO2_02_FULL_42_19
CACAGTAGGCACTTCTACCCAGTAATTCACCACTCCGGAGGCAGCCGTGTATGTCTCTACCTCCCAATCCAGGAGCGTGGCGCAAGCGGAATCAGAAGTGAAAACAATGTCGTCCCCTTGTGTATCTGTCACACGTCCCCCGCTTCCAGTTACCCGCAGGTCTGGCTCGCCACCCGTGCCGTCATAAGTGCCGCTGACTAACACCGGAAAATCAGTTTGATTGGTATTGGGAACCTTGGTGTGGTCTATGGTGATGGTGGCAGAGTAAAGATATCCGTGGTTAACGGTATCGAAGGTCACACCAGTCCTCGTTACCGAGGTGGCATCATTGCCGGCGCTATCTTCCCCAGCGAAAACAAAAGTATAGACAGTGCCGGAAACGAGATTGGAAACATCGGAAGTACAGCCGTTGGTAGTATCGGATAAATTAATAGTATGAGCACCTATATTGAGCGCTGTGCCAGTGAGCGTGCAAGTGTGCGGAGAAGAAGCATCGGCAGTTCCTGATGTTCGAGTGATTGTGATGGAACCTGAAGCCAAAGCTTCGTCAGTGGTAAAACTAATGTCTGAGGATGAAGTCACATTATTGATGGAACTGGAGGAAGCAGGCGTAACGGAGGAGAAGACGGGAGCGGTTGTGTCTGATGACTCTGCTCCTACGGTGTAAAAAGTGGAAGGAGAACTTTGGTTGTTGTATTCGGTAGTAATCCAATCAGCAGATCGGTCATCATTAGATACACGGACCTCGTCAAAATCAAAGGGGCCAGCATTACCCAAGTCCTCTTCAACTGCAACAACAACCTGTTTACTATTTGCTGTTGGTGGAATAGTATAACTAGTCGGTCCAGTGACGAGCGCACCGTCAATGTAAATGCTGTGCGTTGTACCTCCAGTGTTTCTAACCATTGCAAAATGCTTCCATGTATCAAGTGGCATTGAGCTATTGGGACTGGTTATGGCTGCCCCCGCGCCAGCAGTACTATTATTATGAGAAAAAGAGATATTACCTAAATTGCTATTACAACCGACTACCCAAGGAGTACTACGATTCCAAGCGTCTCCTTTTGAAAAACAATAACGTCCACCGACTGCCGCGTTATATCTAATCCAGCCCGTTATGGTTATATCTCCGGTAATTTCAAGAGTTGCATGGTGAGGAATAATTGCATAATCATTCGTCCCGTCAAAATCCTGTCCATTGCCTACCTTCCCTGCTATATCATCTGGGCCTTGCTGGTCTCCGTCGTTATTGTTGGTAGTGGAATCAGCATATGCATCTGTCACTGTCCCTTCATCTGCCACTGTTTCTCCCAAATGCCACACCCCTTTGAAATTCGTATCCCATGTCCCCGTTGGGTCGGACTGATCGCTCGTAATAGATGCATTGCCATAACACATATAGAAAACGGTGTCGGAGGCGGTGGCCACAGTAGGCACTTCTACCCAGTAATTCACCACTCCGGAGGCAGCCGTGTATGTCTCTACCTCCCAATCCAGGAGCGTGGCGCAAGCGGAATCGGAAGTGAAAACAATATCGTCTCCTCCAGTATCCGTCACCTTGCCCCCATTTCCGGTAGTACGCAGGTCCGGCTCCCCGCCTGTGCCATCATAGGTACCGCTCACTAAGACAGGAAAATTTGTTTGATCAGTATTAGGGACTTTCGTATGGTCTATGGTGATGGTGGCAGAGTAAAGATATCCGTTGCCGGCGGCTTCAACTCCTCGCGGAACAATCGCCCATAGTGTAAAAATAAGAGAGATAGTTATGATGGGAAGGGTTATTTTCTTCATTGTAACTTTCATGTCTTAATGGCTATTATATAACAAAATTATTACAAATGGCAACTTTTACTTTTACCCCGCCCAGGACAGATGGGGTGAGGTAAGGTGACCATTCTTGGCTCGCCTTAAATATAAAATTAAAGTAAAATAAAACTAGGGGGCGGCTAGCTCAGTTGGTTAGAGCGTGTCTTTGACGTAGACAAGGTCATAGGTTCGACTCCTATGCCGCCCACATGAGAATTTTAAGTATTGAAACAAGTTGTGATGACACAGGACTCACTATTTTTGAAGCCACGGGGGGCATACAAAATGCCTCTTTCAAAATTCTAGCGGATAATTTATCTTCGCAAGTAAAAATCCATGTTCCTTATGGTGGAGTATATCCGATGCTTGCTAAAAGGGAACACATCAAGAACTTACCAACAATGCTAGAAAAAACTTTGAGGGAAGCTGGGCTAAAATCCTCGCCCGATGCTTTTGCTCAGTCGCTCGGTCCCTCGCTCCGCTCAGCCACTCCTTCACAAAAGCATACGGGCTCGGAAAGGAAAAATACTCCTCCGGTAGACCTGATAGCGGTGACGTATGGACCCGGCCTCCCCCCTTGCCTCTGGGCCGGGATTACTTTCACGCAAGAGCTCGCGAAAAAATGGAAGGTGGGAGTGGTACCAGTGAACCACATGGAAGGACACGTGCTTTCAGTATTTGGGAAAAATGAGGGGAAATTTAAAGTCACCAAATTAAAAACGCCGATACTCTCGCTCTTGGTTTCCGGCGGGCACACACAGCTCGTGCTTACAAAAAAGTGGATGCAGTATGAAATAATTGGCGAGACCCTGGACGACGCCGTAGGCGAGGCCTTTGATAAAGTAGCACGAATGCTGGGCCTGCCCTACCCCGGCGGACCACACATCTCGAAGCTAGCCGAAGAAGCCAGAATTTTACACGAGCGAGGCCTTGCGAGCGCGACGGCGCGAGCACGAGCAAATTTTCAGCAGAAAATTATGGGTGCCGAGTCCGGGCAAAATTCTGGCTTTGCTCTCCCCCGCCCTATGCTCTACACAAAAAATTTTGACTTTTCTTTTTCGGGGCTGAAGACCGCCGTGTTATATAAAATAAGAGATCTAAAAAAAGCCGGCCGTAAGTTAACTACTGAGTTAACTACTGAGTTAGCCCTTGAGTTTGAAAACGCGGTCGTGGAATGTCTGGTCTATAAAACAGCTAAGGCAATTGAAAAATATAAAATTAAAACCCTGATAGTGGCAGGTGGAGTAGCGGCAAACAAACATTTACGCAGTGAAATTAAAAAAATTGCGAGGCAAGACCTCGCAATTCTCTTCCCTACTATGGAACTCGCCAGGGACAACTCGGTGATGATTGGCATTGCAGGATATCTAAACTACATAAAAAATAAGAAGAAAACTGGAAGACCGGAGAGCATAAAAGCTACTGGTAAATTAAGGCTGTAATTGGTATTATTTAGGCATGCACGATAAACTGCCAAAAAAACTATTAGCACCGTATAACCCTAAAGAGACAGAAGAAAAAATCTACAAGCTCTGGGAAGAGAGTGGTTTTTTTAACCCGGATACCTGTGTAAAAAAGGGAGTGACGGAAAAAGATGCCCAGACATTTTCAATAATTCTTCCCCCGCCCAATGCTACCGGAGTGCTACATTTGGGCCACACGCTGGAGGACTCTATGCAGGACACCATGATTCGTTACAACAGAATGCGTGGCAGACAGACACTTTGGTTGCCCGGTACGGACCACGCAGCCATAGCCACGGATTCTAAAGTTACAAAAATGCTTGAAAAAGAAGGGGTAAAGAAAAAAGACATGGGTAGGGAAAAATTTCTGGAACGAGTAGATGAGTTTGTGACAGACAGCCGGAAAACAATCGTAAGTCAATTACGAAAGATGGGCTCCTCGCTTGACTGGTCGCGCGAGGCATTTACTTTAGACGAAAAAAGAAATCTGGCTGTGCGTACCGCGTTCAAAAAAATGTATGATGATGGACTAATTTACCGTGGATATCGTATTGTGAACTGGGATCCAAAAGGACAGACGGTGATTTCCGATGATGAGATAGTTTATCAAGACAAAAAAACAAAATTTTACACCTTCAAGTATGGACCTTTCGAAATAGGCACGACCAGACCGGAAACAAAATTTGGCGATAAATATGTGGTTATGCATCCAGATGACAAAAGATACGTGAAGTACAAAGATGGTCAAAAAATAAAATTGGAGTGGATAAATGGAGAAGTGGAAGCGACCGTGATCAAAGATAAAGTGATTGACATGGAATTCGGCACCGGCGTGATGACCATCACTCCCTGGCACACAGCCATTGACTTTGAAATTGCGGAAAGACATAAGTTGGATAAAGAACAAATTATTGACAAATATGGAAAACTACTCCCCATCGCGGGTGAATTTGCGGGGACGAAGATAGATGATGCGCGAGAAAAAATTGTAGAAAAATTGAAAGACAAAGGGTTGCTTGTCTCAATAGATGAAAACTATGTAAACAGAATAGCGACAGCCGAGCGAAGTGGCGGAGTTATTGAACCGCAAATTATGCTTCAGTGGTTCGTGGATGTAAATAAAAAGATAGCCGCACGCGAAAATAAATCGCTCAAAGAATTAATGCTAGAGCCGGTACGCGATGGAAAAATAAAAATTTTGCCGGACCATTTTGAGAAAGTTTATTATAACTGGATAGAAAATCTGCACGATTGGTGTATCAGTCGTCAAATCTGGTACGGACACCAAGTTCCGGTATGGTACAAAGAAAGTGGGGTGTATGTAGATATTGACGCCCCAAAAGGTGAGGGTTGGAAGCAAGACCCCGATACATTGGATACTTGGTTTTCTTCAGGGCTTTGGACTTTTTCTACTCTCGGCTGGCCGGACGAGAAAACGCCAGACCTGAAAAAATTTCACCCCACCAGCGTGATAAATCCCGGATATGAAATTTTATTTTTTTGGGTCGCGCGCATGATATTAATGTCACAATATTTGCTGGGAGAAGTTCCCTTTAAGACAGTTTACTTGCACGGAATCCTGCGCGACGCTAAAGGACAAAAATTCAGCAAATCATTGAGCAACGGCGTAGATCCGATTGAAATAATAAAAGAATATGGCGCCGATGCGCTTCGGATGTCTATGATTGTAGGCATCGGACCGGGGGCAGATGCAAAATTTGATATCCAAAAAGTAAAGGCCTACAGTAAATTTGCCAACAAGCTCTGGAATATTGCCCGTTATGTGTTTGGGGTAGAGAAATCTGGTGAACTAGAAAAAAAATTGATAGCCGAGTTCAACTCACTTGCTAAAGAAATTACTTTGGATATGGAAAACTTTCGTTTTTATTTAGCAGGAGAAAAGTTGTATGCTTATATCTGGCACCGACTAGCGGATGAAATTATTGAGGAAAGTAAAGGAAAAAAAGAATACGGCGCCACTCTTCATTATATCCTTGAAAATTCTCTAAAACTTTTGCACCCCTTTATGCCTTTTATAACAGAAGAAATCTGGTCAATGATGCCCGGTCGAAAAAATCTTTTAATGATTGAAAAGTGGCCAAACCATGTTAACAAATGATCCTAAAATTTTGGCCTTAGCGCTCTTGGGAGGAATTGTTCCTTCCCTTTTATGGCTTTGGTTCTGGGTACGCGAAGAAGAAAAAAAACCCGAACCAGCGGGACTGCTCACGATAATCTTTATTCTCGGAATGTTGGCGGTAATTTTAGTGCTACCGATTCAAAAATTTATAAAAATGAATGTGGGTTCCTATGAGTGGCAGCTGGTGCTATGGGCGACAGCCGAGGAAATGATAAAATTCATTGCGGTCATGGTTGTTTTCTATAAAACAAACCAGATAGACGAAGCTACGGACTGGCCCATATACCTCATCACGGCGGCGCTTGGTTTCGCCGCGCTTGAAAATGCCCTGTTCCTGCTCAAGCCATTCGCCCTGGGAGAAACCACGGTAGGACTGCTCACGGGACAACTGCGATTCCTGGGATCTACGCTTCTGCATGCTGTGTCCTCCGGAATTGTGGGTATTTCTATGGGTCTTTCCCTCTATATAAGACCACTCAAAAGAAAATGCTACCTTTTCTCTGGCCTTATTGTAGCTATCGCCTTGCATAGTACCTTTAATTTTTTTATAATGAAGAATAGCGGAGACGGGTTCTTACAGGTATATTCCTTTTTATGGGTTGTTTCAGTAATCGTAATACTACTTTTTGAAAAATTAAGAAGAATGGATTAGAGAAATTATCAGTAATAAAATTAAAATTATGGAATTAAGAAAAAGAAGTTTTTTTGAAAGATTGACGGGGAGTTTGCGCGTTCCCGAAGAAGAGCCGGAGGGGAAAAGGATCAGTATAGGTAAAGGAGAAAAAGTAGACAAAAAAAATGGTAATTGGATGGCAGAAGAGAACGACGAAGCGGAACTGGCCGTGGATGTATACCAGACAGCGACCGACATAGTGGTGCAAACAATGGTGGCTGGAGTGAAGCCAGAAGATATAGAGCTAACCATCGCCCGAGATATTATGACCATTCGCGGTAAGCGCGAGGAGAATAGAAACGTGGATGAAGAAAATTATTTTATTAAGGAATTATATTGGGGAAAATTCTCTCGTTCTATCTCGCTCCCCCAGGAAGTAGAGCCGGAGGAAGTAGACGCCACCGAGCGCCACGGACTTCTCACCGTCCGCCTACAAAAAGTAGATAAAGAAAAGAAAAATACCGTCCGCGTAAAATCGATCTAGGAAGTTAAATCTTTTGTTTCTTTTATTTCAACTTTTCTTAAAAGAAATATCCCAATAATTATAAAAACTGTCATAAGTGAGACAGAAATTCTGTAGGCCGTGGGACCCATATCAGAGAACAAATATATTATCAGACCCCAAGCCAAAGGCCCCACTAAAGTGGATACACGTTCTGCCAAAGTATAAAAACTGAAACCAAAATTGGATTTTTCTTTTGGGCAAATTTCAGTCATGGTCGCTCGAGTGATAGTCCAAGTAGCGCCATACATAAAGCCCATTAAAACTGTAAAGAAAACAAAAAGTTTGAAGTTCGATGTAATGGCAAGAGATGGAAATATCAAAACCCAACTTCCTAAAACCACAAGTAGGGTCTTTTTTAATCCGAATCTATCAGCTATTAGGCCGGAACAAAAGGCGCCAACAGCGGAAGTTGCAAGTATTCCTACTAAAATCATGGACTTTGTGCTGTCGGAAACCGTAAAAACCTTCTCTAGATAAATAGGAAAATTATTTGCGGCGGTCAAAATGGCGTCATTGAAAAAGAAAAAGGCAAGTAGAAACAGTCCTATATTCGGATCTTTTATAAGCGCCCTAAATTGTCCCCAGTAATTTCTGTACTCTTCTTTTATATTAACCTTATTGACTGTATTTTCTTTCTTTTCTATTTTGAAATACAGAAGCATTGGCAGAGCAAGAACAAAAAATACGATAGTCGCAGGGAGAAACGTCTGCGCGCGACCAACTTCACCTACAAGATACACAGCTCCAGAGGCAAGTGGCAGTGTTATTAACAGTCCCGCAATTTGACCCAGCCAATTCCCTGTCTGTCCGATACCAGATATTCTTCCCCATAATTCTCTAGGAGCAATGTAGCGCAGAAGGGCGTTGTAAAAAACAAAAGAAAATTGATAAAAATAATTAGCAAAAAGAAAAAACAATACGGCCAGAAACACCTGATTATAAAAAAATAATGTTATAAATGAGACAGCTAAAAAACAAAGGAAGGTAAGTATAGTAATCCGATTAAGATAATTCTGCTGTTTACCATTTTTATCGGCAATCCCTCCTAGAATCGGAGCGGTAAATAAAAGCAAGAGTGATCCTGCTGCAAAAATCATGTTATACCACAGGTCTGGTACTCCTTTATCTATGACTAGCCATTGTGAAAAATATAAAAAGAAAACAATACTAACTATTGAATTAGCGAAATCGTACAGAGTCCAAAGAAAAATATTTTTCTTGTTCATCAGGGTGCCTGGGGGCAGAATCGCACTGCCGACCACTTCCTCTTCAGGGAAATGCTCTACTACTGAGCTACCCAGGCATGGTTGTTTATAAATAAACAACTATGCCTGGGTGCGAACCAACTGAGTCCCGACGCCCTTCTAGGGGTCGGGAAGCCGACTTTGCGTCGGCTCTACCCAGGCATAATTATGGTTTTACTTTTATAAAACCATCTTTGACTATATTAGCAATATAATCATGTCTTTTCAACTTTTTTAACTTGAGTTCAATACTTCTAGCATCTTTTAGAGATTTATATTTTTGAGAAAAAACCAGTTTGAGATTTCCTAACCTTTTTGTTGAGGGAGTATAACCACCCATGTGGTGACGCATTCTTTCACCTAAATCTGAAGTACTACCAATATAATACTTTCCTTTTCCATTTTGTAATATATAAACAAAAGGCATAATTTCATTCCGACTTTACGTCGGAACTGAGTCCCGACGCCCCCTGGGGGTCGGGAAGCCGACCTTGCGTCGGCTCTACCCAAGCATGTATTTTCCAAAACTACTGGCCAAAACTCTTAAAATTATCAAGCACATCACCGGCTCCATTATATACACCCTTTAACTGATCTATATATGGCTGGATAAGATAATAAGCGCCTATGGCAGAACCAATAATAAATACCCAATACAACATACTCATAATACGCGCGAGACGCATGGAACGCTTCATGGCATGGAGCATCTTATTATTTTCCTCTGTCAACGCAAAGGTATTTTCTAAAAGCTTTTTGGATTCAGGATCCATGGGAATATTTATATCATAAAATTCAAAGAAATAAAAGGGGGATTATTAGCTCGCTTTGGCTTGATACATGGCCGCATCAGCCTCGGCTATGGCTTGTTCCAGAGTTATTTTGTCGCCTTTTTCTAATACATAATGCCCTACTGAAATATTTATGGCAATTTTGCCTTTAGGGGTGTCAACTGATAAATCTGTACTTATTTTTTCTTTTCTTTTTTGAAAAATTTCTTCGTGATTTACCGGCTCAGTATGGTGGATTGGAAGAATTATTAGTAATTCGTCACCCCCAATTCTAAATACCATATCACTATCGTGTAAATTTTCTCTGATTCGAGCGGTTACTGCTTTTAAGGCGTTATCCCCTGCCTCATGCCCATAATTATCATTAATGAATTTAAATTTATCTAAATCAACAACTATAAACATTATAGAGTTTAGCGGTGGCGATTCACGGTCTTCCTTTTTTCTGTTCATCTCTTTTATTAATTTATTAAATCTTGGCTTCAAAAGATGCCGACTTGAAAGACCGGTAAGGGCGTCCATTTCGAGTTGCCTGGTATACCTGACAAGCAAGCTCTTGAAATGCTCCGGCTCTATTTTTGCCTCCAGTAAAACGTCAAGAGTAAGCTCATCTTTGGATATGAATTTTCCATCTACTATAATTCCAGGACTTTCGGAAATCTCTTCCGAACTTGGCCCTGATTTACCCGGTCGTTCTATTTTCATATGAGCATTCTAGCACAAAAGTGTCTTTCGTGCTAAATTATATGGGTTTAGCGAAATGTCCCCGTAGCCCCGACGACTTACTAATGTCGGGGAGCCGACTGAAACGTCGGCTTTAAACGGGGGCAGAATTAAGTCCTCGTAGTTAAACGGATATAACGACTCCGTCCTAAGGAGTAATTGTAGGTTCAATTCCTGCCGGGGACACAAAACACAAAAACAGCGCACTGCTGCGCTTTTTTTGAGTTTTGTGTCGACCGCAGCGATGTTTTGCGAGCTCGCAAAACCGCGAGGGGCGGGCTGCGAAAATTTCGAGCGGCGGCGAGGAATTATTTGTAGCCACAAGAAAAAAGTTATAATTAATTATAACTCTTAAACCCCTAGCAATTTAGAAATCACCGGCTTGTTAAAGCCGACAACGAGGTCATTATCTATCTGGATAACCGGCACGCCCATCTGGCCGCTTTTTTCAACCATTTCTTTCCTTTTTTCAGTATCACTCGCCACATTAAAGTCAGTAAAAGTAATGTTCTTCTCCTTGAAAAATTCTTTAGCTATATGGCAAAAGTGGCAAGACGGGGTGGAATAAATGGTTACGTTATGCATGAAATAAAAAAATTAATTATTAATACTTCTAATTATAGCATACCTGTCAAATACACCAAAAGTGCGAATGACGGGAATTGAACCCGTGTCCTCTGCTTGGGAAGCAGATGTACTACCACTGTACTACATTCGCATTATTTAGTAATTCCAAGGAAATATTCCGTCCTTAATTACCTTTTCTAGAATATCCTTTCTTTTGTATTTTTTCAACTTGTATTCAAATTGCTTGGCTTTTGTTAAATTCTCACAATTAATGAAAATTCTAACTTTCCATGGTCTCACATTTTTTGTTGATAAAACTTTGCCAACATTGTGTTCCCTGATACGTCTATCAATATCATCTGTACTACCAACGTAGTACCTACCATTTTTCTGACTTTCTAAAATATAAACTCCTGAATTTTTCATTTTATTACAAATATATCCTCCGACCTTGTGTCGGAGTCCGATGAGGGTCCGACCATTGTCGGACTCGAGATCAGACCGCCTTTTTATCGGAACCAATTAAAGAAAAAGGAAAAGAATCCGCCCTTATTCTTTTCCGATTCGTTATTTTCCGGACTTTTATTGTCCACTATTACAATCAACCCTTCCCCTTCCTTGGCCCAGCCGAATTTATCGCGAATACTATACTCTACCCCGGCCTCCGTCTGCAATATGGCAATATTGGCTGAAAATGTCTCTTCTTTCTTTTTTAATTCGGCAATTTTATTCTCTACTATTTCCCTATTTTTACTTGTCTCCCTCATTTTGCCCCAAAAACCAAGTACGCTCCAGGCAAAAGCAATCACGGCAATAAAAAGAAAAGCCAAAACAGGTCTCGACTGCAAGATGTTCTGCCACCTGTTTTTGCTTCTAAAATTTCTCATCCCGTACAAAATAGGACGCGTACGCTTACGCTCCTTGTTCCCCTTATTACTGATAATACATTTGTCAATTCCATGGTTTTATTGTTTTATGCGTCCGCGATTTTGTTCGGGACTCATAATGTGATAATATAAGTATATGCTTTTTAACAAAAAACACCAAAAAAAAATTCAGTTTGTGTTTTCTGTAATATGTATCCTTACGATTGTCAGCATGATATTGCTGTATTCTCCTTTTTTTAGATAAGAACTTAATTTGTGTCCCGACCTTGTGTCGGGATCCCGACTATGGTCGGGACATCATCTTTAAGAACACATCTTGTGGAATATTTATCCGGCCTCTTTCTTTCATTTTTTTCTTGCCTTTTTTTTGCTTCTCCCGAAGTTTCATCTTACGGGTAATGTCACCACCGTACATATGCTGAGTGACGTCTTTTTTGAAGGCCTGTAAGGTACGAGAGGAAATGATGCGCCCCAAGGCCTTGCCCTGAATTTTTGTAACGAACATCTGGCGAGGCAAGATGCTATATAGTTTTTCTACCGCTTTCTCTGCTTCTTCGGGTACTCTTTTGACGGAAATAACCTTGGAGAAAGCAGGTATGGCCTCGTCGGCTACGAGCACATCCAGGCGCGTGACCTGGGCCTGCCTCATCTCCGCTATTTCATAAGAGATTGACCCATAGCCCGAGGAAATGCTTTTGAGTTCGTCAAAAAAGTTACGATAAAGTTCGCGGAGTGGCATTTTTACGGAGATAACGGACCGACTGTCTCCGAAATTGTCCGTCTCGCCAATCTCTGCCTCGTGGTCAAACAAGAGCTGCATGATAGAGCCCAAGTACTGCGCCGGAGATATTATTTTTACATTAACCCAGGGCTCAAATACCGTCTCGATGTTCCCATCATCCGGAAAATAATAAGGGGAATAAATTTTTTCTTTTTTGCCTGCCCGTCCTCCGGCGTGGTTGTTCTTGTACAGCACTTCATAAATAATAGAGGGAGTAGTGATAATTAAACTTAAATTAAATTCTCTTTTTAGTCGTTCCGTAATAATTTCCAAGTGAAGCATTCCGAGAAAGCCACAGCGGAATCCTCTGCCGAGAGATCCGGACGATTCTTCTTCAAAAGAAAAAGCGGAATCAGAAAGTTGCAATTTCCCCAGAGACAATTTGAGTAACGTAAAGTCATCCGCATTTTCTGGGAAAACAGAAGCCCAGACCACCGGTACCGCTTTCATGTAGCCAGCCAATGGAGGCAAGGGATTTTTAACCATAGTAATAGTATCCCCGACGGAAGCAATGCCCGACTTCTTAATACCGGTGACAATATAGCCGGTCTCACCACCCGAGAGCATGTCCCGCGGTGTTTCTTCCGGCGAAAAAGTCCCGACTTCAAGCGCAGTAAATTTTTCGCCCGAGATAGAAAAAAGTAAACTGTCCCCTCGGGCTACGACGCCATCAAGTACCCGCACGAAAACCATCACCCCTTTATGATTTGAATATTTGAAATCAAAAACAAGCGCGCGTAGAACATTGTTGCCTTGGTAAGTCGTAACCGGCGGCGGAACCCGTTTAATAACTTCCCGTAGAAGATTTTCCACCCCTTCGCCGGTGCGGCCAGAGACCAATAATATTTCCTCTTCTTTACAGTTCAAAAGCTTTACCACTTCTTCTTTTACTTCCGGAATTCTAGCCAGGGGTGAATCAATCTTGGACAGCACTGGAATGATTTTAAGGCCCCCCTCACGCGCCAGGGCAAGCGTAGTAAGCGTCTGCGCCTGCACACCCTGGGTTGAGTCCACCAGCAAAATAGAGCCCTCCACGGCCTTCAGCGCCCTTGAGACCTCATAGGAGAAATCCACATGCCCCGGGGTATCAATCAGGTTTAATACGTATTCCTGCCCTTCGCCGTCCTCAGGGCCGTTCGCATGGTAAACCATGCGAACGGGCTGCATTTTAATAGTGATGCCCCGCTCGCGTTCAAGCTCCATGGAATCCAGCACCTGATCCCGCATTTTCCGCGTCTCTATAGTGTGAGTAATTTCAAGCATCCTGTCCGCCAAGGTACTTTTCCCGTGGTCAATGTGCGCGATGATTGAAAAATTTCTAATATTTTCTAATTTCATATTTTTCATCTACGCCATAGCGTAGATTGTATTTATTATAAAAATCCGCCGGTCTGGTGTTCCCAGAGTTCTCGATAGAAACCCTTTTTTGCTAAAAGTTGTTTGTGCGTCCCTTCTTCAACTATCTTACCTTTATCTAGGACAATAATCCTGTCCATTTTTTGAATCGTACTTAACCTGTGCGCTATCACAATCGTCGTCTTGCCTTTCATGAGTTCACTAAATGCCTCCTGAATGTATGATTCACTAATGCTATCTAGAGAACTCGTGGCTTCGTCCAGTATAAGTATCGGGGCATCCTTAAGCATGGCCCGCGCAATGGCTACCCTTTGGCGCTCTCCGCCGGAGAGTTTTATCCCTCTCTCGCCGACTAAGGTATCATACCCTTTTGGCAGTTGTGAAATAAACTCGTGGGCATGTGCTTTTTGGGCAGCAGAAATAACTTCTTGTTCTGTTGCATCTTGTTTTCCATATGCAATATTTTCACGAACAGTACGATGAAAAAGCACCGATTCTTGTGGCACGTAAGATATAACGCTTCGCAAGTCGTCTTGAGTCACATTTTTGATGTCCTGCCCGTCAATGGCAATACTTCCTTCCACAACATCCACAAAACGCAAAACCAAGCTAGTGATAGTGGACTTACCGGCGCCTGAATGGCCCACTAAGCCCACCCGCTCACCGGGCTTTATATCTAGGGTAAATTTACTAAAAACTTTTCTCCCGCTTTTGTACTCAAAGGAAACGTCCTTGAACACAACGTGCCCATCATGCATTTTAAGCGCTTCTGGATTCTTGAGATCTAATATGTCCGGTGTTATATTAAATATATCAATCATTTCTTTCATATCGGAAGCTGATTTCATAAATTTGGTCAAAGAGTTACCGAAATCCCACAACATATCCGAGATAATGACCATATATGTTTCAATGAGCACAATTGTTCCGGTGGATATTTTACCTTCCAGCCACAACATTACCGTAATATACAAAATGACACTTTGAACGAGAATTATAAAGAAATGTTGCACAAGGTCTATCTTGCCACCCAAAAACCACGCCCGCCTGCTTCTCGCCGCTCCTTCGTCTGTATATTTTCCAAATGACACAATTTCACTTTTTCGCGAAGAGAAAAATTTAACTGCCAAAATGTTACTGAATACATCAGCCAGTCGTCCACTTATCTTAGAATCTTGTTCCGCTTCAAGTAAATCATATTGGACTTTTCTTTTGGTTAAAAAATAAACTACACTTACGTGAATAATTATCCAAGCAGTGAAAATAGCGCTAACGATTGGCGACTGGAAAATGAGCACAACAAAAACTCCAATTAAAATAACAGAAAATCTTAAGAAACTATAAATAAATATATCGAACATTGTTTCAAATGAACCCACAAATCTTCTGGCTTTCGTGACTAGGCTGCCAGCAAAGGTGTTAGAAAAAAAAGTTTGGGAGTGATTTTCTATTTTTTGGAAGGAAAAATTGCGAAGTTCGCGAATAACATTTATTTCAAAATTAAAAAAAACAAATTTTATAATTCTGGCAACAAGAAATACAAGGACTCGAAGTCCAATTATAATTAATACCAAAGTTATAAGTTCGTGTGATAAAAGTAAGCGGTCAACTTCCGAGCGTGAAAGTACATCAATTATTTTTTTAAAATAAAGCGGTGTAACGATTCGATCAAAAACCATCCTGGCACTGAAAAAAATCAAAATAGCATAAAAAGCTCCTTGATATTTTCGCATTTGGGGCCAAATGTATGAAATTGTATTTTTCAAATTAGACATAAAAATAGCCCGTCTGGCGGACCTTTGACTATTCTAGCAGAAAAGAGCTCAATTCTAAAGCCCTTCCTGGGGAGACGCGATAACCTTGGCGCGCCAGAATTTAGTATGAAAGGTCTTGGTAAGGTCTTTTAGTTCTGGGCTGTCGAAAAGGTATAGGAGGAAAATTCCTGCACTGATACCCATCAGGCCGGAAATAAAGCCCTGCAGGAATACGCCCCAAAAAGTATTGAGGCCGAAAATCGGTGAAAAAATATTCAAACAAAGATAGGACACTACTCCGATAAAGAATGAAGCGCTCAAACTCTGAAAAAATGTCTTGCTGATAAATTGTTCTTTTTGCATGAAGTCCTTTTTTACATACCAGACCAGCAAAAGGAAATTTATAATAGTACCAAAAGAATAAGCCAGCGGAAGCATTAATATTTCTGTACCGGGGACATCGGACACTTTTAGAATTGACTCTATAAAATAACGGAAAGCAAGATAATGTTCAAAAATATATAAAAACAACCACGAAAACACGACAATGGAAAGAGAAGAAAGCAGATTGATTACAAGCGGCCGTTCTGTATTTCCCCTTGCGTAATAGGCGCGGGCAAAAAGAGCAATAAGTCCCTGGGCCATTATAGAAATTGAAAATACCGCGAGGGATGCCGCCACTAGACGGGTATTCTCCCAAGAAAAATATCCGGACCCCAGAATAACACGCACTATTTGCGCTCGAAGCACTATAAATAAAAAAGTGGCCGGTAAAGACCAGAAAATTATGGCTCGGGCGGCGGAACTAAGTTGGTTTTTGAATTCTTCCAGCTTCCCCGAAGCGTAGGACCTAGTAAGAATCGGAAAGGCGGCGACCGCATACGAGAGGCCGATAATTCCTAGCGGCACGGACTGTAGATTGAGTGAAAGATTGAAAACCGAAATTGATCCGCTTTTCAAATAGGAAGCAAGGGAAATTATTAGAATTAGGGCAAGGTTATTAAAAGAAAGACCCAAAGTTCTCGGCAGTGAAGTGAAAGCCGCGCGTTTGATTTCAGGGAAATTTATAGAAAAAGAAAACCTTGGTGTAAAACCAGAACCCTTGGAAGCAAACGCCTGAATGAGAAAATGCATCAGGGCGCCCAGTACTACCCCGAATGCGACTCCATAAATACCCCAAAATGGATAAAAAAATAAAATACCGATAATGATGCCGAAATTATAAAATATGGGACTAAGGGCATAAATAAAAAATCTACGAAAAAGCTGGGTCAAGGAACCAAAAAGATTGGAGAGCCCTAACAAAATCGGGGAAAGAAGCATTATCCGGGAAAGTTCTATGACTTTTATTTGCAGGGCTGGGGTGAAACCGGGAGCGATAAAAGATACTAAGTAAGGCATTAGGAAAAAAGCTATTAAAGAAACAAGCGCCATCACGCCAAAAAAGACGGTAAAAACGTCATCTAGAAATTTGCGGGCGGCCTTACTGGCCTTTCCGTCTTCTAGTTTAGCGGTGATAAAAGGAATGAGTACAGTGATGGAAGCGAGAGAAGCAATAGAGATGAAGATTAAATCCGGTATTCTAAACGCTGCGTAGTAGGCATCCAGCTCCGGCGTTGTGCCGATAAAATGCGCCAGTGAGCGGTCCCGAAGCAATCCCAACAATTGTGATAAGAAAGCGAAGGAACCCAAAAGAAACGCGGCTTGGTTTATATTTACATATTCTTTGCTCAAAATTTTAAATATTTTCTCCATCAGACCTACTAAATTACAATGTTGATAAGTCGGCCCTTTACGTAAATCACTTTTTTGGGGCTAATACCGGATGTGTACTTCAAAACGGCCGGATTGGCAAGGGCTTGAACCTTTACCTCTTCTTCTTTTGCTTCAGCTAGAATGACAATCTCCCCTCTGACTTTGCCATTTATTTGTACGGCAATTTTTACTTCTGCGTCTATAATCGCGTTCTTATCCCAATCGGGCCATTCACTCAAATGGATTAATTGTCTCCGACCAGAGTCGGAGTCCGGCGCCAGGTTGGACCAAAGTTCTTCCGTAATATGCGGAGCGAAGGGGGCTAAAATTTGCAATAATTTTTTGTAGTCCTCTTTATCAACGAGAGGCGACTTTTCCATCTCGGTTGCCAGGATCATCATGGCGGAAATGGCAGTATTGAAACGCATGTTCTCAACATCTTCGGAAACTTTTTTTATTGTTTTATGGAGGATCCTCACCAAAGAAAAATTTTTTGACATTCCTCCATCCTGTGGCTGGAACCTTCCGTCTGCAAAATTCTTCTCTGGTTCGCCAGAACCTCCCGAAAAATTCTGAACCGCGTGGGACCCACTCGGTACTCCGAGAAGGGAGGAGCGGGCAGAATTTTTCGGGAGGTTCATACCGATCTTCCAAACTTTTTCCAAGAATCTGCGCGGACCGATGATGGCTTCCTCGCTCCAAGCAATGGCCTGATCAAATGGCCCCATGAACATTTCGTAAAGTCGCAAAGTGTCCGCGCCGAATCGTTTTACAATGTCGTCGGGATTTATCACATTGCCCTTTGATTTACTCATTTTTTCCCCTCCTTCAGCTAAAATAAGCCCGTGGGAGGTGCGTTTCATATACGGCTCGCTGGTGGGCACCAGACCCTGATCAAACAAAAATTTATGCCAAAAACGCGAGTATAGTAGATGAAGCGTCGTGTGTTCGTTGCCGCCGTTATACCAGTCCACAGGCGTCCAATATTTTAAGTTCTTCCCTCCGGCAAACACTTTCGCGTTTTTTGGGTCCGTATAACGAAGGTAGTACCAGGAACTCCCCGCCCAGTTCGGCATGGTATCCGTTTCCCTCTTTGCTTTACCTTTACACTTGGGGCACTTTGTATTTACCCATTTTGAAATATTGGCCAGTGGGGATTCACCGCTATCTGTCGGCTGGTAATTTTTAACTTTTGGCAGTTCTATGGGTAAGTCCTTCTCTGACACTGGCACCATCCCACATTTCACGCAATGCACTACCGGTATTGGTTCACCCCAGTACCTCTGCCTAGAAAATACCCAGTCCCGAAGTTTGAAAGTGGTTTTTTCTTTCCCGCCGATAAATTTTGTGATTTCTTTTTTCGCTTTTTCGGAATCCATGCCGTCAAATTTGCCAGAATTAATTAGAATTCCATTTTCTATATAGGCAGTATCACCTTCTCTAAACTGGTCCCAAAAAAACTTGAATACCCTTCCCACTATAAAACTCTCAACTTTATCGCTGTCAATCCATTTTCCTTCATGAATATTCTTTTCTTCTTCACGAACTTTTACTTTAGTATTATCAACCAAATCAAAGGCTAAACATAGAAACCTAGCGTGTCGATTAGTTTTTTTAACAAGGTGAAAGAAATTCTCAAAGGCCTGTGTGCCGAGTATCTTAATGAAACGAAGATTAGAATATCCAGTTTCTTCTTCAATTTCTCTTTTTGCGGCCATAACAGGATCTTCCCCGTCCTCTATGCCTCCAGTAATGAAGGTTCTCCATTTATCTGACACGTTCCATTGCAGACATAAATACTGGTTAGTTTTAGAATTTCTAACTATGCAAGCAACGGCATTTCTATTAACCATCTTTTCGCCTTGTTTTGGAGGGTCGTCTTCTGAAATAAACAATGGTGCAATCACTTGTTTAATGGACAAATTATATTTCTTTGCAAATTCATAGTCCCGCTCGTCATGCGCCGGCACGGCCATGATCGCCCCGGTGCCGTAGCTTGCCAATACGTAGTCCGCTATCCAGACCGGGATTTTTTCTTTATTGGCTGGATTTATAGCATAAGCGCCGGTAAACACCCCAGTTTTCTCTTTTTCGGCATTGGCGCGGTCTATTTCTGATTTCTGTTTGGCGTTAAGTACGTACTTAAGTACGTATTTTTTCTGCTCGGGAGTTGTAATTTTGTCCACCAGTTCATGCTCCGGCGCCAGCACCATATAGGTAGCACCATATATAGTATCAGGACGGGTGGTGAATACTTCAATTGATAATTTCAAATTACGAATTACGAATTGAATAGTTGCGCCTTCCGACTTGCCTATCCAATTCCTCTGCGCGAGCTTTATCTGCGGAAGATAGTTCACGGTGTCTAAATCCTTGTCCAGCCGCTCCGCATATTTAGTAATAGCAAGCATCCATTGCTCTTTCTCTCTTTTTTCCACGGCGGTACCGCATCGTTCACAACAACCATTTACCACCTCTTCATTGGCGAGTCCGATTTTGTCCTGCGGACACCAATTTATCATCATCTTTTTTTTATAGGCCAGGCCTTTTTTAAAAAATTGCAAGAAAATCCACTGAGTCCACTTGTAGTACTTCGGGTCAGTGGTATATACCTCCCGAGACCAATCAAAAGAAATACCGATTGATTTTATCTGGCGCCTGAAATTATCGCTATTTTCCTTGGTAACCACTCGCGGGTCTTTGCCTGTCTTTATCGCATAGTTTTCCGTCGGCAGTCCAAAGGCGTCCCAGCCGATCGGGAAAAGCACGTTATTTCCTTCCATCCTTTTCTTCCTGGAAATCACGTCCATACCTATATAGGGCCTGGGGTGGCCGACATGGAGCCCATCGCCGGAGGGGTAAGGGAATTCAATTAAACCATAAAATTTTGGTTTTTTAGAAGAATCTTTGGCTTGATATATTTTATTTTTCTCCCACTCGTTCTGCCATTTTTTTTCTATTTTTTTGTGGTCGTACTGTCGCATATCCACCCATAATACCTAAAAACACATTCTTTAGCAAAGAAATTTACCTTAGTGGTGTTGGTTTAGAATAGATATTTGGGTTTACTACTTGCTCAAAGCAATGATGCCCGGCAGGATGTGCCCAGGAAACACCCCCGTAAGGATAGGCAAAGCTATTGTTGATCTGATCTTTTGAATCCTTATTGAAATCGGCGCAAATTTTGTAAGTCGTAGAGCTCGTCCTTAAATACTCGTAGGGTCTGTCCGTTTCTGGATCTACCGCTGAAATATAGTAGCTTCCGGCCATTTCGGCAAGGTTTTCAGGTAGAATTCCCCTCAGTGAATAATAAGAATCAATTTCGTATTTTATATTCGTCAAATCACTTACTTTTTGCTCATCGTATTTATAGAGCCGTTGCGTGCGAGGAGAACCCAAAACAGAGAAACCCCACACAATTGAGCTAAGAATAATTAGAAGTGTAATTATGCAGTAGATATTTCTGGATTTGGCGGTTAATTTTCCCAAAACATCAGAAAGATAGTAAGAAAAAATACCGCTAGCCACCACAAGCAATGCCAGAACTTTCAAAAGGAAACCGGTAGTTAATTCCTGTCCGTCAATGAAGAAATAGAGCACAGTGATTAAATCCACCGCAATAGTGATACCAGCCAAGAAAAGGGTTATGTAAGTAAGCCATTTGTGAATACCGGCACTCTGTTTTTCAGGGTTTATTCTGTATTCTCTTTCCAGTAACCACATTAAGAATATAAAAATCGGAAAGAAAATAATAAGCGTGGCAACAGGCCAGCTTATAGACGTGGAACCGAAATAACTATAGCCATTTGTAATCTGCGGGTAGGCGGTATTAATAATAGTAAAAAGTAGATTTAACAAACTTACGACAGTCGTGTACAGCGCGACAATTGCTCCTAAATTAATAAAGAAATCTTTTGCCCCTGATTTTGTTTGTGGTTCCATTCTTTTATTATACACTCCACACCGCGGTATTAGCAAGCGGAACAAGGCGGTTATTTGATTGTTCAACACTCGGTGTTGAACATTTTGGCCAAACCGCGTCTTCGTACGGTCGCACGAAAGTATATTTGCCCAGACGTTCAAGATTCTCCCCTTCTCCGGTATCCAGAAGTTCATAATCTGGTTTACCCCAAGCAGGGTCGAGGGGCCAATTATTTGAAGTAAAAATTTTGATTTGATTATTCATGATTTAATCAATTTAACGTGCATAAGATTTCCGCATATGCGGAAATCTTATGCACCTATAAACCTATATCAAAAACTCTACCACATCCCCGTCTTCTACTATATACTCTTTGCCTTCGGTCCGGATCCATCCTTTTTCTCGCGCCTTGGTGTAGGAACCAGCTTCTACTAATTTATCATAGGCGATAACCTCCGCGCGAATAAACTTTTCCTTGAAATCATTATGGATGGCCCTCCCCGCTTCAGGCGCGGTAGATCCGCGCCGAGTGGTCCAGGCCCTGGACTCATCCTCTCCGGTCGTTAAAAAGGTAATTAAATTTAGCAAGTCATAACTGGCTTTAATTAAATTATTTAATCCAGAACCAAAAACCGGATCAACTTCTATGTAAGGTCCTGGAAGCTTGCTCAGGAAATCCAGCTTTGTACTCTCCGCTCGCCCGCCGAAGGTCGGGTAAACTTCGGACTTATTTAATACATATAGAGTGGGCTTTTTTATTCCAGCTTGTTCTAACTCAAAATTTATAACTTCAATATCAAAGAGTGGGTTAATCTCGTTGTGCACATGGATAGTATTGGCATCTTCAAAAATCCGCACCACTTCAATGATGGCGTCCACTTCCCGGATGTGAGAGAGAAATTTGTTGCCGAGCCCGGCGCCCTCGGACGCGCCCTTTACCAGCCCCGCAATGTCCACGAATTCCACCACAGCCGGAACGGTTTTCTTGGACTTGGACATTTCCGAGAGCTTTTCCAGCCGAGGGTCCGGCACCGGCACAATGCCCACCGACGGATCAATGGTGCAGAATGGGTAATTTTCCGCCGGCACGCTTTTTTTCGTCAGTGCGTTGAAGAGCGTGGACTTTCCGACATTCGGCAGGCCGACAATCCCGATTTTTAACATAGAATGAATATATAACTAGATACAATATAATTAGTTCCTTCGTTCGGAATATTAAGTAAACTTAATATTCCTCACTCACTGCTAATTATAGCAAAAAAAAATTGTAAAAACAAAATTTAACTAAAGTTAACCTTGAAACTATACATTCCCATGCCGCATACCCCTAAAATTGGCACTCCGGCTTTTGGTATGCCTAGATCAATTTCCGTTTCTCCGGTTTGAGGTAAAATCTCTTGAAATCCGATAGAACGAATCACCAGTGAGGCGGAACAGTCAAAGGTGCCATTTGTTTTCAAAATAAGTTTTGTCGGCAATCCTGCTCTTGCCTCTGTAATCTGTGGGGAGTACCCGCCTTTGGCATTAATAGTTATATATTGGAGGCCATTTTTTATTTCAACGCTTTGCGCTCTATTAGTGCCACCAGTGAAAATAATGCCGATAAAAACAACGAGTCCGAGAGTTATAATGATGGATACTGCTTTGTTCATAAGTTTGATTATATACTGAATAATGGATTAATAATGCCGAGGCCTGCCAGCCCGGCTAAGAAAGCAAATATTCCAAGACCTATCACGACGACTCCGGCGGACTTAAAGAAGAGGGGTGCGTGTTTTCCATGCGCGAAAGATGCCGAACCGAAAGAGAGAAGGACAAGCATCGGTAGAGTGCCAAGAGCAAAGGCAAACATAACGGAAACACCGGAGAGAAATGATCCACTTGAAATAGCTGCCACCTGTATTGATTGGGTAAATCCACAAGGCAAGAAAAATGTTCCGAACCCGACTGCAAGCGGAGTAAAGGTTTTGTGTTCTATTTTTCTAAAGACAGAAAAAACTTTTTGAAAAATACCTCCAGGTAAAGTAACGTGGTTTCTGGAAAATACTCCTGTTAAATTCAGACCCAGCCAGAGCATTACAAGTGATGCGATAATTCCCAATATTGCAGTAAATGTGAAGTTAATACCTATGGCATTTCCAATTACTCCCAGTAACCCGCCGAGTAACGCAAAACTAATCAATCTTCCCGTATGAAAAAGCAGAAAGGTCTTCGTGTCGCTCACTTCATCCTGCGATACTTTAGCTGAAAGAGAAAGCACTAGCCCGCCAACAATTGTAAGACAAGTGGAAACTGAAGCAATAAGCCCGACAATTAAGCTGGTTATCGGCGTTATTTTACCGCCGATACCAAAATTTAAGATGCCTGATTTTTGCAGGATAAAAAATAATATCAAAAACACCAGTCCGATAGGTATTGCTTTCCAAATGACATCATCTTTTTTATTTTCTTCTGTGGTTTTTTCTACTGAAAGCGCGTAGCCGTGCGGTTTTATTTTTATAGTTAGTATTTGGGCCAGTTCTTCGGCATTTTGTTCGTTGTTTGTTTCAATCTCTACGGTTTTTCTTTTTAGATCTATACTGACATTTTTAATAAAATCCTGCTCTTTTAAAATATCTTCAATTAGTATTTTACATGCTGCGCAATGGGTACCGGAAACATGGAATATATATTTATGTGGCATTATCAGTACAATTTAGCACGAAAAACTAAGCGGCACAACCGGAAGTGCTCTTCTCTATTTGCGGAAACCACAGTGTATTTACTTCAAGCGCTTTTTTATTCATTTCCGCTTCACTTGCTCCTTGTGAAGCCATGAGTTCTAGGAGTCCGAGCATCGCCATGCCGTGATTGCAGTCAGGAAAGTAAGTTGAATTTTTACAACACGGCCTAAAAATACTCTTGGAAACCTTTTCTATTAGTGTCTGTTGCTCGTTGGTAAGCGTCATAAATGAGTGCATGCTATAGTGATCCATCGCGCCGCCTTTTGCCAGCGTCCAGCCACCTGTTGAGGCAAAATTGCCCGCACCACCGTATTTCGGATCCATCATCGGTCCACTCTCGAGAATTGGATTTTTGTTCCCAAGTCCAAGTGCCCAAAGCATATTGAGCATTACGCCTGAATTTTTCGAATTAATCACCAATTCTCCATTATCACTGTCAGTTAGCAGTTTTCGTGCTTCGGGAGAAAGCCCGCCACGTGCACTATAAAGATTCTCGAATTTTTCTTCATCAATTACTCCTGCTTCTACCATTTTTACACCTAAATTTCCCCAACTGAGAGAGAAAGCTTTTTCCCCAACCGGCGACAAACCAAAGAGCATAATGAGGAAAATTATAACTAAGGAAGATAACCATTCTTTTATTTTATTATTCATTTTTTTATAGTTAACCCCGACGCCAAATAAATTTGTGTCGGGGCTCCGACTTTACGTCGGAGTTAATAATTTTTAACAACAATTTTTCATTTTTTCTTTTAATTCTTCGTTACTTTGATTTTTCAGAATTTCAGGTGATCGCCAAAATTTATACTGTTTTTTTTCAAGTTTGTTCGCAATTCCCAGAAAACTCATCGCGATAAGAATCCCTGCGGGAAAGATGAATGAACTTGGGAGAGCTCCCAGAGTTATTCCCAGGAGCATCCAAATCCAAGTGAGCGAAACACCGGCACAGATAAGGCAAATATTAACCGCAAATTTCTGGCGAATAAGGTAAGTTAATCCGGTGAGTACATATACGGAAACAATGGCAATTAAGATAGACATAATCAGATAAAGAAGATTAAGATACCAATAATAATCATAACTACTCCGGCCCACAGTTTGAGCCCATTCATGTTATCGCGCTTCCATATCTGCATTTTATCGACCAATAATTTATTCGCTGATATAAACAGCACAACAACTAACGGGATAATTAGAATAAGGTTGTAGATTAGAAGGTAGCTAAACCCGCTCATGTAAGTCACCTGATCGCGCAAGAGCCCAATGACCATAAGGTAAGGCCCGCCCATGCATGGAAACTGACAGAGGCCGACCAAAAGTCCGAGTCCGAATACCGCCGGAAACGAAGCTTGGTCCATTAATTTCGCCATCGCTCCATGTGCCACTCCCGGAATTTTCAGTTTGATTGGAAATGACGGGAAAAATCTATTTAGAAGATTAATTACTCCGAAAACGATAAGAAGCGTCGCCCCGAGTTTACCCATGAAGTGCGGAGTGTTGAATAAGTGTAGAACTTTTAACACGCCGAGGCCAATCAGAAAATATGCAGTAAATATTCCGGCAATATATGTTCCTCCAAGTTCTAGAATTTTCCTTCTGCCCACCTGTATGCCGAAGAGAAAGGCGATAGTGATGAGAAGAATAGAGAAAGAACATGGATGCACGCTATCTAGAAGCGCAGAGATAAACACTAGCGGCAAAAGCCAGGTTCCTCCCCGACTGAGATTCCAAATAATCGCCGAAGTTGCCGGACTGTTTTTCAGAATAATCACACCAACTACAGCAACAAGCACAATACTAATTGTGATAATGAGTTTTTTCATGTTACCTAAGGCGTTACATTGGCCTTAATCTCAAACTGAAGTTTGTTGCCTCCATCGCCCTCAAGGTAAATAAATCTATCGACCATGCCAACTCCAGCGGGACCATGAGCATTCGTATCATAAACAACTTCTACGTCTGCCGACTGGCCAGCTTTAATAACCGCATTAAGCTTAGGAACATATCCCATGCCCGGCATGCCGAACGGCCCCTTTTTGCTACCATCTTCGCCTACAAAGTACGCGCTGGTGCACATACAAGAAGTGGTCAAGCTTGGAAAGTTTATATCTTGGTCGGAAGTATTCGTTACTTTGAACACTTTCGTAACTTTACCGTCCTTCATTGAGATTGTGCCGAAATCATAAAGTGTTTCTGGGACATTTAGAGCATTTGCTGTTCTGGCTAGATGATAATTTACTGATTCTTCTTTATTTGTTGCACCACTGTCTATTGATTTACTCCATAAAACCAAAGCTGTAACGCCAGCGAAGATTATTAGGATAGAAACTATTGTCTTTTTGTCCATAAGATTTAGATAGTTAGAACAGTAAAAAATCCCTGATGGGGACTTAACGGACATAGCTAAAAACTTTACGACAAAATAGTCAGCTATGCCTTGTGGAGAAAAGAAGGGCTATTTTCGAAAAGCGCCAGCCATTTAATTATCCGGTTGAAAGAAGTAAGTGGTCTTTTGTTATCTAGATAATATTTCCATTTATAAAAATACCGTTTTTGATTTAAAAAGTTTTGTTTACCGAAGAAATACAAAACCATTCCAAACAACAGAAGTGAAAGAACAAGTAGCGGCGAAAAAATTGCACTTGAAAACTGACGCCAATTGTTGATGTGATTAAGAATGTTTTCGCATATGGAAAAGCCATTCTCCGCATAAGGACAATTTATCATTGGTGTTTCGGCTGCGTGATTGACATGGTTGAATTGCAGCAAGCCAAATACGCCGATACTTAAAAAAGCCAGTAAAATAGAAACGCCGATGAATAATTTTGCTTTAGATAAACTCATATTTATAATATCCCACCATATAATCATTATACTCTTAAATGACCAGTCGGGCAGGTTTATAATCTCTTAGCTTTAATTCGTAATGAATTCGACACCACGGACACCGACGACATTGCCATGGCGAATCCCGCAAACACTGGCGAGAGCAACCAGCCAAAAATCGGATAAAAAACTCCGGCCGCCAAAGGAATTCCCACGATGTTATAGACGAATGCCCAGAAAAGATTTTGCTTGATTCCACGCATGGTCATTTTAGAGAGTTTAATCGCTTTCACCAGCTTTGAAATGTCTCCACCCAAGAGCGTAATCCCGGCTGACTCAATCGCTACGTCTGTGCCTGTGCCCATAGCAATACCTACGTCGGCTTGCGCCAGAGCCGGTGCGTCATTAACACCGTCCCCCGCCATAGCAATAATTTTCCCCTGCGCCTGAAGCATTTTTATTTTTTCAAGTTTATCCTGTGGTAAGACATGGGCAACAACGTCGTCAATACCGACCAGAGACGCCATATGTTTCGCGGCCTTTTCGTCGTCTCCTGTGAGCATGATTACTTTAATACCAAGCTTGTGGAGATCCGCCACGGCCTGCTTTGACTCGATTTTTATTTCATCCGCTACCATTATAAATCCCAATACTTTCTCTTTGGTTGATAGGATAACGGGTGTTTTGCCTTGCAGGGTAAACTGTTCTATTTTTGAAACATCGAAGGATACTCCGAGGTCTTGTGCAAGTTTTACATTGCCGACAAAATATTCCTTATTGTTGACTGATCCTTTTAATCCTTTACCTTTCAGGCCCTCAAAGTTTGAAATGTTTTCTATTTTTATATTTTTTTCCTTTGCATAATTTATAATCGCCTGGGCAATCGGGTGTTCTGATTTTTTCTCAAGTGAAGCGATAATTGATATGAGTTCGTCATCTTTTAAGTTTGAAAGGTTTTGAATATCAACAAGGGTTGGCTTGCCGATAGTAATCGTGCCGGTTTTGTCCACAATTACCGTATCCACCTTGTGTAGCTTCTCCAGGGTGGCGGCATCTTTTATTAAAATTCCCTCGCGAGCACCTTTGCCAACTCCCACAATAATGGCAGTCGGTGTCGCAAGTCCAAGAGCGCAAGGGCAAGCAATGACTAAAATACCCACAAAAGAAGTAAGGGCTAAAGAAACAGATCCGGTAAAAAAGAGCCACGCGCCAAGCGAGAGAAAAGCGATGATGAGAACTATTGGCACAAAAACGCTTGATATTTTGTCAGCTAAGGCCTGAATCGGCGCTTTGCTCCCCTGCGCTTCTTCCACCATTTTTATAATATGAGCCAGTAAGGTTTCTGAGCCAACTTTCGTGGCCTGGAAGGTAAATGACCCGCTAGTATTTATCGTAGCAGCAACCACATTGTCTCCCGCTTTCTTGGGGGCTGGCATCGGTTCTCCGGTAACCATTGACTCGTCAATGAACGAGGATCCTTCAGTAATAACTCCATCCACCGGGATTTTGGCGCCGGGTTTTACGATGATCATGTCACCATGTTTTACCGCTTCCACTTTAATTTCCACTTCTTTCCCGTCACGAACAACCAAAGCGGTTTTGGCCTGAAGATTTAAAAGCTTTTCTATGGCATCACCGGTTTTTATTTTTGAACGAGCTTCCAAATATTTTCCGAGCGCGATAAAAGTGATAACGATTATCGTTACATCATAATAGGTCGCTTCAATATTAATGAAGGATTTTAGATTAGTGCTAAAAAATGTGATAGCTAAGCTGTATAAATAGGCGGCGACGGTACCGATACCTATTAAGGTATCCATATTGGCCTTGCCATAACGCAAAAAGCGGTAAAATCCCAGAAGGTACGGCTTGCCCACGACCAAAAGCATATAAGTCGCAAAGATGGGTAGAAGATAATTTAAAAATTCTGTTTTATAGTTAAAGAAGATATCCGCAATCATTGAGAAAACGCTGACGGTCGCAAGCGGTATCGCCGACAGGACTTTTATTTTCATTGCTCTTATCTCGGCAAGTTTTTCTACCTTGGATTGGCCGAGTCCAAGGTGCGCCGCATGTTCGCTCTCCGACATCCCCATTTCTTCGGCAGTCATATTATGAGATTGAGGAACAACCAAGGAATATCCAAGCGGTTCCAGTTTCTTGTTAAAATGATTTGGACTTGTTGTGTTTTCATCAAAAGAAATTTTGGCATTTTCTGTGCCATTGTTTACTGATATATCTTGCACACCCTCAATTTTTTTGACAGTTCTTTCGATGATACTTGCGCAAGATGCACAGTGCATTCCTTTTACCCTGTAAGTTTGTGTTTGCATCCCAGTACTAAAATTTTAATTAATAATCTTTATTGTTATGCCCCGTAATCAAAAATTTAGTACGGGACAGGTATTTTTATTTGCGCTTTAGCTGATAAACTTTCAAAATTTCAGCAGTGGCTTTTTGCGTCTCGCCACTCTTTATCTGATTCACCACGCAATGTCCTAAGTGA
The DNA here is from genome assembly GCA_001785615.1 of Candidatus Nomurabacteria bacterium RIFCSPHIGHO2_02_FULL_42_19. GTDB lineage: Bacteria > Patescibacteriota > Minisyncoccia > Phycocordibacterales > UBA9973 > UBA9973. Next base: position 28,423 of record MFUG01000008.1, read on the forward strand.
CCCTCCATGAGAGCATCTTCTATGTTGGACAGTCCTTGCTTAATGGCTGAAGTTTGGGTAATAATATCAATACAATATGCCTTCTTATCAACCATATTCTGTATGCCTCGCACTTGACCCTCTAGAATCTTCAGCCGTCTTGTAAGTTTTTGTTTATTTGTATGCATATTCAAAGTATATACCCCCTAGGGGGTATTGTCAAATGGTATTATTGATGGCTGGGCTGGGAGTCATTGTGGCGCAACGGATCGTAATATCCTTCCCTGCTGACTACGGCTCACGATAATGCGTTTATACTTTTTTACTGAACTTTAACTTTTTCTACTAAGATTTCCAATAAATTTTTAACCTCTTCTTGCGCGCTACTTTCGGTTTTGCTTTCAGTAAATTTTGACCATTGAGCTAAAATTTTCTCATCTCCCAAATTTCTCACCATGTTTTCAAGCTTCAATCTTGTTTCAAAGCTTACTTCTTTATTGGCTTTTAATACTTCCTTAATGAAGAATTGGGCGAATTCCAAAACTTTGTCGTTGGTTTTTTGAGCTTCTAAAAGAGTTTCTGTTTGGCGAGATTCTTTGAGAATAGAGAAATATTTAACGCTGAAGAAGAAGTTGCCTAGGAGCAAAATTAAAATGAGAATTAAAGTTATCTTTGATTTGTTCATGTGTTTTTTATTTTCATCCTCTCTCGCATTTTATCACGAAAAAAGTTGTAGAGCAACAAAATTATGACCGCTATTAATAAAATTGTTTTCCAATCAAGAATTTTCAACCAACCATATTTAGTTTTGAGTTCAATATTAATATGGATTCCACTGCCTTCTTTGACCTCAAACGGTTTACCGTCGTAAACTAGATAACCCGGGGCTTCAGTTTTGAGATAATAATAACCCTCTGGCACTAAAAATGAATAAGTGCCTCGGACATCGGTGATTTGCGGATTTTCCTGCTGATATTCTTCGGCTGGCCAGAGTTCATATTGTTTGGTTCCTTGGTTTAATTTAAAAAGAGAAATAACCGCTCCGGGAATGCGAATTTCCCTATTTCCATCTTTCTCATACACATACCCCTCCGGATCAATAACGGTAGTCAGCCGAATCTCCTTGTTGCCCAACTTTGGGTCTTCAAAATCCATTA
>MFUG01000009.1 GCA_001785615.1 Candidatus Nomurabacteria bacterium RIFCSPHIGHO2_02_FULL_42_19
GTACCGGAGGTATAATTATCGAGAGCAAACTTCACTGTCCCAGTGTTATGGTTAAATGTACCGCCGGCGGTGTGAGTCCAGTCCCTGGTAAGAGTCATGGTGCCGCTGGTGCTGTTGAATGTCCCGCCGGATATGGTAAGGTCTACCGTACTGATTGCTCCAGAACCTCCATTGAATGTTCCGGAAGAAGCAATGTTGCCGGTAGCTGTGATAACACCAGTTGTAGTCTGGGTAAGCGTTCCGGTGATAGTTAGGTTGTCAGTAGTTAATGTTTCATCTGAGTCGACGGTCAGGGTGTCGCCTGATTCGATCTGGATGGTTTCATCTGTGTAGGTGCTGCAACTGCCATCAACATTGAGAGCTGTAGTGGTGGCATCATACATCACGTCTTCGTCATCAGTACATTCGTAACCTGTGCCGGAGGTATCAAGGTCGGCGACGGTCAGGGACTGATCGTCCACTGAACCAATAGATAAAACATTTGTATTCAAAACAATCCCCGTCATATCCCCAGTGCCGTCGTATTTGGCGACCGCGGTGGATTCGGCAGAGTCAGCCACCCCATCTAGCCAAACCACAACGACTTCTCCTGAATTAACTGTCACATTGCTGATGGACCAGGCCGAAGTGGCAGTAGTGCCGGTCTCCGCTGCAAGCGACCCATTAACCGCTACTCGCACCGTTAAACTGTCGGCGGCGTTGGTAGTACCGGAGAGATTGATGACAGCATTAAATGCCTCGGCTGTAGCCATCTCTTCCGCTCCGGCAAATTCAAACAATAAGTGGTGATTGCCGGTAACTAAAGTAAGATGAGAGAGGGTGGCTACGCCGTCGCATTGCCAAGCAGGGTAAAAAATAACATCTCCGGCAAGGATTTGAGCATTTAGAGTGCGGTCTTCACTACCACAAGTTAGTGTAGTGAATTCGTCTTCGTCGATAGTCGCCTGGTCAGCTGGAGAGATATAGAGATCGGCTACACCCACGGTAATAAAGTCCACCTTCCAATTTTCTCCCGCTACTGGATGTGAATGAATGTTTAAAACAGTAACTTCAATAGTTGGATCAATAGTGACGGGATAGGTAGCTTGTGCTAGCCACATGGTATCCGGAGTTAAAGTTAAAATATTGTCCTTGATAGTAAAAACTAGTTCTGTACTCTCTCTGCCTTCGTTGTCAGACATGAGAGGAGCCGAGAGAGTGTAGAGCTTAAAAAGATTGTTGCCTGATTCTCCTTTTTTATATAAGACGACAGTGCTAGGTGATGTTTGCACAGGGTCAAATTGGTCTAGATTTAACTGATATTGAAACAGGGCAGGGTGAACTTTATCTTTGAGAATAATAAACTCTTTAATTCCATTTTCGGTAATTTCATATTTCAAATCCGTATTTATAAACACGTCTCGATAAAAATAACTTGAATCTTCTTCGGTGAGAGCGCTCTCGATATTGCCGTTCTCTACTGTCATCTCTAGAGGTATTTCACTGATTCTATTTTTAGAACTAATAGTGAGAGGTTCGGATAGATTTCCGGGTAAAGTGAGCAGAGTGTTTTGAATAGAAATTTCTGTGTCTGGAAGAATGATGGGTTCTGGTGGAGTTTCTGGTGAAACAATTTCTTCCGGCAGAATTTCTGGTAAAGTGTCTAGTAGAGTTTCCAGAGTTTCTGGTGGAGCTTCGGGTGGAGTTTCTGGTGGAACAATTTCTTCCGGCAGAATTTCTGGTAAAGTGTCTAGTAGAGTTTCCAGAATTTCTGGTGGAGCTTCGGGCGGAGCAATTTCCTCTGTCCCGACGCTTTCAGTCGGGACTCCGACAACTTCACTCGTCGGAGATGTTTCGGTATCATTATTTTCGTCAGAAATAACTTCTTGTTCTGGACTCAAAACATTTTCCGTAGGAGCTTCCACTAGTTCTTCTACCGGAGCTATTGGGTCTGCTTTTGTAACCGAAAAAGAAAATACTAAACCGAGAATTAAAATCGCAAACAAAAGCACGGTAGTGGTATTAATGATAAGAAGGGTTATTTTCTTCATTGCAACTTTCATGTCTTTAACTTTGGATCATGCTAATTATACTACATTAAAAAGAAAAAAGCCGTTAATTAAAGAGCTTTTGTGGATAATCCTGAATATCAGTCCAAAATCTCAAAATCCTCGCCAATTTTAGGAATAATGGCTTTTCGGCGCATAAAATAGACCCCTCCGGCGCTGCCGCCGAGAAAAATGCTAAAAATGGTGAGAAAAAGCAATGCTTTGGAATTTGGGGAAGAGTTATCTTCCGGAAGAATAGGCGCTATCACTTCTATTTTAGCCGGTATTTCAATTTTTTCCGGACTTTGTTCCGGTTTGGCAGATACTTGCGAAAGGGCTGGGACTATTTTAGGAGCGGGCGGAGGCGTAAAAATAATTTTATTCTCCGCTCCGGGTGTGGGTGCGGCTCCCACCCAGGCGCCGTTTATCTTCTGCAATGATTTTCCGTCCCCCGCTCCCCCTGAACTTGACTGGTAAAAAAATTCATTAACCACCAAATCCGCATTTTTTATCGCCAAGATTTCACCAGTATTGCTCAAAGAAAAACTGGAGTCAAAAATATTGCCGGAAAAATTTGGCCAGTCGGTTTTGAACTTTATGTTATCAGCTACTATTATGGCGTAACCAGCTGTCCCCACTTTTATATCGCCCTGGATTAACGTAAGTTTGTGGTTAGTGTCTCCTTCAAAAAACTTAAAAGTGGAAAAATCCACCGAGCTGTCAGAATTATTAAAAATCTCAACCCATTCCCTACCATCGTCGCTGCCTGTTTTTAAGTCGTACATTATTTCGCTGATTTCAAGAGACGCTAACACGAAACAAGGTGTGGAAAAGAAAATTACAGCCAGAATGACAATTATTTTTCTCATGCTATAATATTACCATGGAAAAAATTGACTTTTTAGCGGTTGGGGATATTGTTTTAGACGCATTCATAAAATTAAAAGATGCTCATGTGTATTGTAAAATAGACACCGATGCTTGCGAGCTTTGCCTGCGTTTTGGCGACAAAGTGCCTTACGAATCAGTTATCGTAGTACCTGCCGTCGGTAATAGTCCGAACGCCGCTGTCTCTGCCGCGCGCCTTGGACTTGTTTCCGGCCTAGTCACAAATATTGGCAACGACGATCACGGTAAAGAATGTCTGGATAGTTTGAAAAAGGACAAAGTGTTGACCGACTATGTTACAAAAGAGACGGGTAAAATGACCAATTACCACTACGTTCTTTCGTACGACGTTGACCGCACAATTTTAATAAAACATGAAGAATTTACCTATAAATTTCCTAAATTACCTGAAATATCCTGGATGTATTTGAGTTCCACCGCTGAAAATTCCCTATCGTATCATGCAGAAATAGCAGAATTTTTGAAAAACAACCCGGAAACCAAGCTCGCCTTCCAGCCGGGAACTTTTCAAATAAAATTCGGTACTAAAAAATTAAAAGAGCTTTATGCTCATACTGAAATATTTTTCTGCAATGTTGAAGAAGCGGAGAAAATTCTGGGAATAGAAACTAAGGACCTACTTGCGTTGTCTAAAGGTATTCATGCTTTGGGGCCGAAAATGGTTTCAATCAGTGATGGTTCTAACGGCGCATATTTTTACCAAAAAAACGGTTTGAATGACGAGCTTTGGCAACTTCCGATATATCCGGATATCGCGCCACCACTCGAGCGGACCGGCGCTGGAGACGCTTTTTCTTCCACTTTCACGGCCGGGCTGGCTCTCGGCCTCTCTCCGCTTGAGGCCTTCGCTTGGGGACCGATAAATTCAATGTCCGTGGTGCAAGAAATCGGCGCGCAGAAAGGATTGCTCTCTCGAGAAAAATTAGAAGAATATTTGAAGAAAGCCCCAGTTGAATACAAACCTACTAAGATTAACTGATTTTGAACAAACTGACAGAATGTATACTATACTCACGGCCGTGAGTATAGTATACATAATTCATTGTTTTTTAAGAGTCCCTTCTTTATTGATTTTAAATATCTCTACATATTCAAGAATTTTTAAATCCTCCAAATCTTCTATTAGCTCCCGGGGAACAACTGCCTCCCCCGCCCAGACACTTTGATGTATTATATTGAACCCTAACTTTTTTACAACTTCTCTAAACCAATCGCGTTTTCGCCTAAATTTTTCTGGAATATCAAAACTGATAATAATTAAACCGTCCTGATCTTCCGTTTTATAACGACTGCCTGGGAGTTTGTTTTTTAGTTCTTCAATTTTTTCAAATCCTTTAGGAGCAAGTTTAATCTTCTTATTTTTCCCCGCTTCCCGAATCAAACCATCTTGTTTCATTTTTGATATATAAATTTGTACTCTTCTTTTCCTCTTTTTTAATTCTTCTTGAGAAAATGCTGATCTTTCCTGATTTTTTTTAATTTTCTGGTACTCATAATCAATTTTCCCCATGCTCGCTCCGTAACCGCTAGTTAAAACAGCTTCAAAAAAATCAGCTTGGGTTTGTAGGCCCTTTTCAAGTATTTCTAGTGCTTTAAGTAGTATTTCTCCTTTCATTACCATGAGTATACTATCTTCACGGCCGTGAGTATAGTATACAAATTATTTGCGACGCAATATCTTTTTCACCGCCTCAACGATAGAATTTTTCCCCATACCGTAATACTCTATGAGCTCTTCGGGCGTTCCGCTCTGGCCAAATTTATCTTGCACCCCAATAAATTCTATCGGTGCAGGATAATTTTGCGCCAAAACTTCTGCCACCGCCGAACCCATGCCCCCCATCACTTGATGCTCTTCCACTGTCACTATGGCCCCCGCCTCTTTGGCTAAAGCCACCACTCCCTCTTTGTCTATCGGCTTGATGGTCGCCAGATTCATTACTTTGGTCTTTATTCCTTCGACTTCAAGTTCCTTCGCGGCCAAAAGCGCTTTATACAAGAGTCCTCCGGTGGCAATAATTCCTACTTGCGCAAGTCCCACTTCCGGCATCCAGAAAACCTCTGTCTTTCCTAGGCCAAAAGGCGTTTCCTCGGTCGTAATAATTGGTGTTTTTTCCCGAGCCAAACGCAAATAAGCTGGCTTTTTTGTCTTTGCAATAGCTAAAGTAGCTTTCTTCGCTTCTATACTATCGCATGGTGAGACCACATCCATATTCGGCATTATTCTCATAAGAGCAATGTCTTCAAGCGCTTGATGCGTACCGCCATCAGCCCCAACTGAAATACCTCCGTGCGAACCGACTACTTTTACTGGTCTGTCGTTATAAGCGATGGTCGTTCTTATCTGTTCCCAATTGCGTCCCGGAGAGAACATGGCATAACTTGAGATAAATGGAATTTTCCCCATCGCCGCCATGCCGGAAGCCACGGTCGCTAAATTTTGTTCGGCCACTCCCACTTCTACAAATCGTTCAGGAAATTTTTCGGCAAATACACTCATCTGGGTTGATTCCGTCAAGTCCGCGCAAAGCGCTACCACATTTTTATTTTCCTCCCCCGCCAGCACTAATCCTTGTCCGAAGCCTTTCCGAATCGGCACTTGCTCCACATCATCATTGAAAATTTTTGGATTTAATTTTAATTCCGGATTAAGCATAAAATTTATTCATGTTCAGATTTTATTTTCCCACCTAGGGTGCGCAGTTCCTGAAGTGCTATTTTTGCTTCTTCTTTATTCGGTGATTTGCCGTGCCATCGGTAGTCCCTTTCAAATTCACGTACCCCCTTCCCGGGAATAGTATGCGCAATAATTACCGTCGGTTTTTCAAAGACTCCTTTGGCTTCCTGAATCGCCTCGTTGAGCGCTTGAAAATCATGTCCGGAGACCTCGATTACATGCCAATTAAAAGCCCGCCACTTATCGGCTAGGGGTTCTAGCGGCATAATATTTTCCGTGAAACCATCTATCTGAATATTATTTCTGTCCACTACCGCAATTAAATTTCGCAATCGGTTTTTCCCCGCGAGCATTATTCCCTCCCAAGAATTTCCTTCATCGAGCTCACCATCGGACATGAAACAATATATGTATCGGTCTGCGCTCATACCGTGGTCAATTTTCTCGGCTAGAGCCATGCCCACCGCTTGCGAAAGTCCGGCACCCAAGGGTCCGGAAGAGTTTTCAACAAACGGCAAGTACTCTCGATGGGGGTGTCCTTGGAGCCGAGTACCGAATTTGCGCAAGGTTTTCAATTCGGAAATTGGAAAATACCCCGCGTGCGCCATGGTGGCGTAAAGTACTGGACAAATATGACCATTCGAAAGCACTAACCTGTCGCGTTCCTCCCAATCTGGATTTTTGGGATCGTGTTTTAGAATATGGAAGTAAAAAAGGGTAAAAATATCCGCCATGCCAAGTGGCCCCGCTGTATGCCCACTCCCTGCTTCCAGTAGCATTTCAATAATACTCTTACGAATATTATTTGCTTTCACTTCGAGTTCTTTAATTTTTTGTTCAGTTAACATATTAAAGATTTTTTAACTTCTCTATGGTACCAATTATATCATCCGTATTGAAAATAGCCGAGCCGGCAACGAGTTTTGTCGCCCCGGCTGCTACCAGTAGAGGTACTGTATCTTCACTTACCCCGATATCAACAGCTATGGGTAAGTCAGGATATTTTTTCCTTAAAGTTTTTATCTTCTCATAAATTTGTTCGTCTAGTTCCACGCCGTGATATCCGATTTTATCGTTACCCATGCATTGCACGAAGTCCAGGGAAGGAACTAAGGGTAAAAGCTCGGAAAGTGGTGTCGCCGGATTTATCGCCAAACCTATTTCTATGCTGTCTCGAACATAGGTATCTATTCCCTCTAAAAAGTTTCTAAAGTCCTCGAGGTCGCCAACCGCTTCAATGTGAAAAATTATTCTTCTAGCACCAAGCTTGATATAAATATCAAAGTTCTCTACGCTATCTCTCACCATTAGGTCCAACTCAAAATCAACATCTTCCCAAAATGGCATTCCCTCTTGTTCATTTAGAATCCCCCTAAAATGCTGGTCAAGATTGTTTGCCAAAAATTCACCGTCGTCCATCTTGGCCTTGGACAAAAACGGCCAAGTTACGCTTTTTACAAAGACCCCGTCGCAAATGTCCACTTGCACCACGGGCACCACGCCACGCACCAGGGCAATTTCGTTTTTCAGATCTTCATAACTTTTCGGCAGAATTGCCGGAATTACTTCAATCATTAAATCTTAATTTGATCTATTTTTCCCAAACGACGAATGTGTCTCTCGCCCTGACTAAAGGGCGTCTTGAGCCAGAGGTCTACCGCTTTGAGTGCCATTTCTTCCGTCAGATATCTCGCCGCCAGGGAAAGAACGTTGGAGTTATTATGCTCACGAGAACGCACGATTACATCCGCCTCGTCGTCCACCACCGTCGGGGCCTCGCCATAGTAGACCACTGTCCGCACGTATGGAAATTTATTCGCCGCTACTGCTTCACCTTGCCCGGTAGCACCGAGGATAATTCCTCGAGTGTTGTTGGAATCTTTAGAAACCTCCCGCGCTACCGGCACAACGAAGTCAGGATAATCATCCTTCTCATCATACTTATATGCACCTTTATCAATAACTTCATGCCCTTGCGCTTTAAGAGTAGCCACAAGTTTTTCCTTAAGTACATATCCCGCATGATCTGTGCCGATAAAGATTTTCATTATAGATAGTATTATATCACTTAGTTATTAAGATACAATTTTTAAATACTCCTCTCTTGAAATACCAAGCACTCTTAGATTATTCAAGATTATAAAAGCTGGAAGCGATGTGTCTCGCGGAATCACTATTGGTCTTTTTATACCCTGTTTCCAATAAACGCGATGATCACCTTTTTCTCTTTTGAATTCGCAACCGATCTTGAATAAAAACTTTTCAAATTCTTTCCAGTGAATGGACGCAATTCTGGGCATAAGATGCTAGGCAAAAACTGGCATTCGTAAGCCGATAGATTGGGAAGAAATTATTTCCGGCGGATTCCATTTCTTTTGTACTTTTTTCCAACCTAGTTCAGATAAAACGTCATTCCCTGTTTTAGCTTCAAAAATTTCTTCCAAAAAAATATTGGCTAACTCAACAAATCTTTTCTTTGCTTCTTTCACAGATTTCCCGGAGGTAGATACGTCAAGCGCAGGAGTATACGCCACAAAACGCTTATTTTGCTTGGTGATTAAAACGGGAAGATTAAAAGATAAATTGTTTTTTAACATAGGTTCATTATAACAAAATTGGTGGTTTTTTACAATCTTCAATTAACAATTTATTATATCGTATTCCCTGTTTTTATAACATGATCCACAAGCGTATAAGTGTACCCCATTTCGTTATCATACCAACCCATCACTTTCACCAGATTACCCCCGACCACGCGGGTCATTTTGAGATCCGCAATAGAGCCATAATGGCTTCCCAAAATATCAGATGATACAAGCTCTTCTTCTGTTACACTAAAGATTCCTTCCCATCTTTTGTCTTTGGCTGCTTTTTTAAGAATTTCATTTACCTCCTTCGCGTTAGTCGCTTTTTTAGAAATAAAAGTAATATCCACAATTGATCCGGCGGGTACAGGCACCCGAATAGAAATTCCGTCAAAGAGCCCAGTAAGTTTGGTGAATGCTTTGGTCACCGCGATTGCCGCGCCAGTGGAAGACGGCACGATGTTTTCCGCCGCCGCTCTACCTTCGCGCAAATCCTTTTTGCTCGGCCTGTCCACCAATGCCTGCGAAGCAGTGTAGCCATGAACAGTATTTAATATCGCTTTTTCAATCCCCAGCGCTTCATCTAAAATAGCGATCAAGGGCGAAGCGGCATTGGTGGTGCAGGAAGCATTGGAAGTAATATCACAAGTGCCAAATTTATCTTCATTTACTCCCATTAAAATCGTCTCGCCCGGCACGGTGCCATCACCTTTTTCCGGTGCAGAAATCACAACTTTTTTTGCTCCGGCATCTATGTGCACCTTTGCTTTCTCAAAACTTGTATAAAATCCGGTGGACTCTACTACCACATCAATACCTAAGTCCTTCCAGGGAAGCAACGTTGCATCCTTTTGGGAAAGAAATCTCACTTTCTTCTCGTCAATAATTATTTCGCTTGTCCCGTTAGAAGTTTCAGTTCTAATGGAATGTTTCCATTCTTTATAAACAGTGTCATACTTCAAGAGATATGACATGTTGTTGATGTCGCCTAAATCATTTACCGCCACAATTTCGATTTCAGGACGATCCCATGCCACTTTTAGAAAAGCCCTTCCGATTCTGCCAAAACCATTAATGCCAACTTTGATTTTTTTCATGGGTATATTGTATCACAACCTAATTATTCGTAAATATCTTTCCTGTGCCCTATGGAGGTGAATAACGCCATTTCTTTATCCAGAAACACAAATAATACCCTATATCGTCTAGTAATTCTAAACGAAAAAAGAGGGTCTCCACCTTGTAATTTTTTTGTATGCAACCTGGGGTCTTTCCAATCAATGACAAACAAATCTTCTTGCTTTTTATATAGCTTCTTTACTCCGAGTGGCAACTCCTTTAGTCCGCTTGAAAAGGTGTTGGTATGAAGTATTTTCATCTCACTAGCTTAATTCTACCAGCTTTCAAATCAGCCAAACCTCTTTTAAAATTAATTTTACTTCTTTTAGTATAATTATCCCAACTATCATCTTCTATGGTAAGGCCGACATTCAGACGCCCTGCCACGAATGACTTGGTGGCGGACTGATAAAAATCGCTAAGAGTAATCCCCTCCTTCTTGGCTCTTTTTTGAGCCGCTTTTTTCAGCTTATTTTCTATTTTAAACATGATTTGTGTGGTCATATTTTAAGTATATACTTTGTCATAACTTTGTCAATATCAACAAAATGTCCACTATTTCCGCATATACTAAAATTGGTGGACAACTTGGACATCGGATGTTCAAGGATAAAACGAAAAAAGGGCCAACGTGATGTTTAGTGGGTTAAAAGTCAAGCTAAAAACCCTTATAAAACAAGGCTGAATCCTCCCCTCCTTTGTGAAGGAGGGGTTGGGGTGGTAGTATGAAAACAATGGAAAAAACTGCGCAATTCGTACATCTGCATACCCACTCGCACTATTCCCTCTTAGACGGGCTTTCTAAGCCGGAGGGTTTGGTTGACTTGGCAAAAAAGTGGAAAATGCCGGCCATGGCGCTCACTGACCACGGTAACATGTACGGCGCGATTGAATTCTACAAACTCGCCAAGAAGGCCGGTATCAAGCCGATTATCGGGGTGGAGGCCTATGTGGCCAATCGCGGACGCCTCGACAAAGATCCAAACATAGACAATAAAAGATATCACTTGACTCTGCTGGCGAAAAATTTGCGGGGTTATAAAAATTTAATAAAGTTGGTCACTATTTCTCACTTGGAAGGGTATTATTACAAACCGCGCATGGATAAAGAAATCTTGCGGAAATATGCGGACGGGCTTATCGCTCTTTCTGGGTGTCTCGGCGGAGAGCTTGCTCGCGCGCTCGCAAATCACGACCTTGAGAAAGCCGAAAAAATTATTAAGGAACATCAAGAAATCTTCGGCTCAGAAAATTATTTTCTGGAAATTCAGAAACACTCAAAAATGCCAGATGATGAGAAAGTTCGCGAGGGCATAATCGCATTAGGTAAAAAATTGAATATTCCGCTGGTGGCTACGGTTGACTCCCATTACCCCTGTGAGGACGACCGTAAAGCGCACGATACCCTGCTCTCCATCCAAACCAACTCGGACATCAAAGATGAAAATAAATTTTCATTCGGCGAGGACGATTATTCTTTCATAAGTAGCGAGCAGGCGGTAGAACTTTTCAAGGATACACCGGAAGCTATTAGTAATACCATGAAGGTAGCGGACATGTGCAACCTAGAGCTTGAGCTTGGTAAATGGGTTTTTCCGCTTTTTGAGATTGCAAAGGGTAAAACCTATGACCAAACATTGCGCGAGCTAGCTTATGCCGGTTTTCAGCGACTCGAAATTAAAGAAACTCCGGAAATAAAAGAGCGGGTAGAATACGAACTTAAAATTATTTTTGATAAAGGTTACTCGCCATATTTCCTAGTAGTGGGCGATCTTTTGCGCTACGCCAAAGAAAACGGGATTCTAACGACGATTCGCGGTTCGGTTGCCGGTTCAATGGTCACTTATCTTTTGGGAATTACGAATATAGATCCAATCGAGTACAAATTGCCGTTTGAAAGATTTTTGCACTCACGCCGACCCTCGGCGCCAGATATTGATATGGACTTTGCCGATAATCGTCGCGACGAAATGATTGAATACGCCAAGAAAAAATACGGCGAGGACCGAGTGGCGCAAATCGGAACTTTCGGCACCATGATGGCCCGTGGCGCAGTACGCGATGTGGCTCGCGCGCTCGCCCACCCTTACGCCGTTGGCGACCGAATTTCTAAAATGATTCCAATGGGCTCGCAGGGCATGCCCATGACCATAGACCACGCCATGGAAATAGTACCCGAACTCCGTGAAGCATATGAAAAAGAAAAAGACACAAAAGAAATAATTGACATTGCCAAGAAGTTGGAAGGTTGCGTCAGGCATGTTTCAGTGCACGCCGCTGGGGTAGTTATTGCCCCCGGACCGATTTCGGACTATATGCCCACACAGTTTGACCCGAAAGGTGGAAAAATAATTACCCAATACGATATGTATAGCGCTGAAGATGCTGGATTGCTTAAATTTGATTTTCTGGGAATTAGGAATTTAGCAATTTTAGCCGATGCTGTCGGCCTGGTAAAAAAGTTTTACAATGTGGACATAGACATTGAGCACATCCCGCTTGATGATAAAAAAACTTTTTCTCTTTTAGCCAAGGGTCAGACCGAGGGACTTTTCCAGCTTAACGGTGCTGGCATGACCAGGTACTTAAAAGAGCTGAAGCCGACATCCATTCACGATATCAATGCTATGGTCGCCCTCTACCGTCCCGGCCCGATGGAAACAATTCCAGAATATATTAAACGCAAACACAATCCACAGCTGGTAAAATATCTAGACCCTCGAATGAAAAAATTCTTGGGTGAATCATATGGGCTGATCGTATATCAAGACGACCTTCTTTTTTGCGCCCTTGAACTCGCCGGCTACAACTGGGAAGAAGTAGATAAATTCCGCTACGCTGTAGGTAAAAAAATTCCGGCCGAAATGGCCGCTCAGAGGGAAAAATTTACCGAGGGCATAATAAAAAATGGCCAGACACCGGAATTCGCCGAGAAACTCTGGAAGCTCTTTGAGCCGTTTCAGGCCTACGGATTTAACAAGGCGCACGCGGCCTCTTATGGTAAGGTCGCTTATCAAACGGCCTACATGAAAGCGCATTACCCGGTGGAATACATGAGCGCCATCTTGACTGCCGAATCCGGCGATGTGGAAAAAATTTCCGAAATCATTAACGAGTGTAAAAATATGAAAATTCCGGTATTGCCGCCGAATATTAATGAAAGCTATGGTGGCTTTACTGTTATCAGAAATCAAGAAAAAAATACCAGTGAAAAAATAAGATTCGGATTTTATACTATAAAAAATTTAGGTACGGACATATCGGACGCCATCATTAGCGAACGGAAAACAAACGGTAAATTTAAATCAATCACAGATTTCCTAGATAGAATCAAGCATAAAAACTTAAATAAGAAATCCATGGAGGCCTTGATCAAGTCCGGTAGCTTTGATGAGCTAGCGGAACGCGGAGTATTGCTTGGAAACTTAGAAGACATGCTGGAGTACAATCACGAAGCCGGAAAACAAGGTAAAAATCAAACTTCCCTTTTTGGTGGAAATACAGAAATATTATCTCCGGAATTCAAACTAAAGGGAGCCCCCGAGTCAACTCAGGCAGAAAAATTATTATGGGAAAAAGAGCTGTTGGGGCTTTATATTTCCGGCCATCCGCTGGATCGTATCCGCGAGAAATTGGAAAATCGAGACGTAAATATTAAAAAAATAAAAGAAGAAATAGGTAACGGCATGCAAGTGACTATCGCCGGGATAATAGAAACCTCCAGGCCGGTAATAACTAAGAACAATGAGCGTATGACCTTTCTGAAAATTTCGGACCTGACTGGCTCCATTGAGGCAGTGGCTTTTCCTTCCATCTTCAAAGCATCAATGGATATATTGATACCGGAAAAATGCATCGCTCTCTCCGGTAAGGTTTCTTTGCGCTCGGGCGAGAAAAGTATTATAATAGAGGGAGTGAAAGAAGTATAAATAATATGAGAGAAAATATAAAAAATAATAAGGAACCTCAACCCCAAGTCCTACCAGGAGTAAGAACAAGAGCGCAGATTATAAATGATATTAGAAGGAAGCGGGAAACTGGAGAAAGATTCGATGAAGAAGAGAGTAAAATATATCAGGAGCAGCAAGATGAAGATAGAGGAGACCGGGCAGGTGGCCTGTATGGTCAAAGTCTCCATTAAGTAATTTCTTCACTTCTCTCATTTACGCCATGGCTGATATTGATGAGTTGTATGGTTTAGTAAGTTTGAAAGTTTTAAACTTATCCCCTATTTTTATTTCTTTTAGATAACTCAAAAAATGTTTCGGTAAGGGCGAAGGCCCGACCCAGACACTTTTCTGGATCATAATATATTCAAATTTTACTAAGTGCCTACGAAACCAATCTCGCTCTTTCTTTAGGTTATGGGGAATATCATACATAACAATAAGGTTCTTCGGTGAGTGTTTTTTGAATGGTGAAACAAAACTTGCATTATAGAAACTTCTTTTTCTTGTAAAATATTTTTTAGGGTCTTTTTTCTGCTCTTTCGTTAAAAGAGGCAATCCAAAAGCGTTTACTCGCATGCCTTTGTAATGAAATATCTTACTGCTCATATTCTTTTATTGTATACTTTTCTAGTATATACGCCATGGCTGATATGTGGATATCGGAGAAACCAAATTTTAGAAGATTTTTTTGTATTACATAAATTTAGTTATACAAGCTCCTGTCAAAGACGGACAGGTATTGCTTTTAATTGTAAAGAGACATGGCTTTTGGCACTCCTTCAATAAAAATCACTTCGACCGCTTCGGCAACTTTTTTGGAAAGTTTTTTCAGTGTTTCTAGTTCTGACTTTTTAAATTCGCCGAGAATAAAATTAATAACGGCTTTCTCTCCGTGCGGTTTTTTTACTAGACCTTTGGGTGTGGCAGGCGAAATTCCAACTCTAATACGTAAAAATTCTTCGCTCTTGAGGGCCTTGATAACGGAGCCTAAGCCATTGTGTCCGCCGGAGGAGCGGTTAAAAGAAATTTTCATTTTTCCCAATGGTAAATCAATGTCATCGTAAATCACGATCAAGTCCTTCAGGTCTTTCTTTGCTTTAACCAAAGGCGCTACTGCCTTGCCTGATTTATTCATAAAAGTGTCCGGCAGAAGAAACTTGATTTTCTGGTTATTTATTTTTTTTTCAATCAAACCAACCATAATCCGCCCGGTATTATGCCTGGTGTTTTTGTATTCTTCCCCGGGATTGCCTAACCCCACGATTAACTTCATTTTTATATGATAACAGAATGGGCTACCATGTCAATTCTTTTATATGCTATATTATACCAATGGAAATGGGGAAAGTTGAAGAAATGAGGGAAGAGAAATCGGGGTGGGAACTGCTCCGTTTCGCGATTATAGCACTTATTGTCGTAATTCCTATTCGGATCTTCATCGCTCAACCGTTTGTGGTTTCCGGCTCGTCCATGGTTCCAACCTTTGAGGATAAAAATTATTTAATAGTGGATGAACTATCCTATAGGATAAGCGACCCTAAGAGGAATGACGTAATTATTTTTCGCTATCCGAACGATCCGAAAAAATTTTTCATAAAAAGAATCATTGGCCTGCCGAACGAAACAATAGACATAGAGGGTAGCGTAATCACAATAAAAAATGCGGAAAATAAAGACGGATTTAAGCTGAATCAGTCGTACGTGAAAAATGAATCAGAAAATAAAATGCATTTTGAGTTGAAAGCTAATGAATATTTTGTGATGGGTGACAACCGCAACGCGAGTTCCGACTCCAGGTATTGGGGTGCGGTATCAAAAAAATTAATAATCGGAAGAGCTTTCGTTCGTTTGTGGCCACTAAAAGATATCGGGTTCTGGCCAGGAAAATATGAGTAAAATAAAAAAAACTAGCAAGGGGGCGAAAAGTAAAAATGGAGAGATCTCTGCGCCCAAGGGTATGCGAGATATCATGAGCGAGCAGTATTATAGTTTCCAGGGTTTCTTTGAAAAAGCGCAAGAAGTGGCCGTGTATTATGGATTTAAGCCCATTGATACTCCTATACTGGAACATGAAGAAGTATTTACTGGAGCGATAGGTGAAGGCACAGACATTGTGGATAAAGAAATGTACACATTAAGAACAAAAGGTGGTGAACATTTAGCATTGCGTCCAGAACATACCGCCCCGCTTATGCGCGCCTACATTGAACACGGAATGCAAACGCTCCCCCAGCCAGTAATGTTTTATCAATATGGTCAGATTTTTAGACATGACAAGCCACAACGCGGACGTTATAGACAGTTCTGGCAATTTGATGCGGATGTGCTGGGTAGTGATAAAAGCATTATGGATGCGCTAGTGATTAAAACTTGCGTAAGTATCTTGGAAGAAGCTGGGGCGACGAACTTATCGGTAGATATAAATTCTATCGGCGACAAGGAATGCCGGGGTGGATATATAAGAGAACTTACTAGTTATTACCGTAAACATGTCAGTGGTTTGGCCCCTTTAGACCGTGAACGGTTGAAAACCAATCCCCTACGCATTTTGGACTCTAAAGAAGAAAAAACAAAAGAAATAAACGTGGAAGCTCCCGATAGCGTAAGTTTCCTGTGCGCGACTTGTAAAAAACATTTCAAGGAAGTACTGGAGTACTTGGAAGAACTGGGAATTAATTACAACATAAATAAGAACTTGGTTCGTGGACTTTCCTACTACACTCGTACTGTTTTTGAAATTATAGAACAAGGCAGGGCTGAGGATGAAACACCGCTTACCCTCGCAGGTGGTGGACGCTATGACTATCTAGCAAAACAAGTCGGTGGGAAAAAAGATGTTCCGGCAGTAGGATTTTCTATTGGCGTAGATAGAATAGTTGCATCACCTTGGTATAAAAAGCTTTCCCCTCGTATATTGAAGAAGCCGAAAATTTATTTCATTCAGCTGGGCGGAGAGGCGAAGTTAAAAAGTTTGAATATAATCGAAATATTACGCAAGGCCCATATCCCGATAGCGCAATCAATTTCTAAAGATAGCTTGGGCTCCCAATTGGTAATAGCAGAAAAATTAGCCATACCCTATGCGCTTATTTTCGGAGTGAAAGAGGCGTTGGACAACTCCGTTATCGTGCGGGATATGGGAAGCAGGTCTCAAGATACGATAAAATTGAGCAAACTGGTGGAGTATTTGAAAGAACTTAAATAAAAATCAAAATGAAGAGAATTTTGCAAGCCAATCAAAAAAAACCCGTCCGAACGACTGTTCAGTCGGGCGGGGAAAAAATTCTGCGTCAAATTGCCAAAGAAGTACCAACTGGAGATATAAAAACAACTAAAATTAAGAGGATTTTGAAAGAAATGCTGGGCGCGCTTAATAGCCAAGGTGATGGCGTAGCCATAGCGGCGCCGCAAATTGGTTATCCGTTCCGAATTTTTGTGGTTTCGGGAAAAATATTTGCCAAAAACTTTGCCAAAAATAGAGAGGTCCCGACCCAAGTCGGGATCCCGACGGAGGTCGGGAAAGACCCTGCCGTTAAAGATCTAATATTTATCAACCCAAAAATTTCAAAACTATCCCGGGAGAAAGAGTGGCTGTCGGAAGGATGTCTTTCCGTCAGATGGCTATACGGCAAGACCCTTCGGTCCACCAAGGCAACTATAGTTGCTTATGACGGGAATGGTAAAAAGTTTACCCGTGGCGCCTCAGGACTTCTAGCCCAGATTTTCCAGCACGAGACAGACCATCTAGACGGCATACTTTTTATTGACCATGCTAAAGAGATAAAAGAAGAAAAACCAAAATGAAAATAGAAAATAGTAATTTCGTATTTTTCGGCACACCGGAGGTGGCCTCTGGAACGTTGAAAATCCTTAAAAAAGCGGGTTTTTTGCCGTCGCTTATTGTTACTTCTCCCGATAAGCCGCAAGGACGGAAAATGCTCGTAACTCCCCCGCCGGTGAAGGTCTGGGCAGAAAAGAATAATATTCCATATATTCAGCCGGAAAAAATCACGGAAGAAGAAATGGATATTGCTTTTAGAACCCTTTCGCAGGATGGCGAGCCGAGAAGAGCAATTTTCCAGCAGGAAAATATGCGTGGTGAAAAAAGTAATATGCATTTCTTCTTGGTCGTCGCTTATGGAAAAATAATACCGGAAAGTATTTTAAATATGCCGAAATTGGGCTCCATTAACATTCACTATTCACTGTTGCCAAAGTATCGCGGAGCGTCTCCGGTGGAGAGCGCGATTTTGAATGGGGAAACAGAAACCGGCGTAACTATTCAGCAAATGAAGTATGAAATGGATGCGGGTGATATCTTGGCGCAAGAAAAAGTGGAAATCATAACTACTGAGTTAACTACTGAGTTAAGAAGGCGCTTGATTAAAATCGGGGGTGATCTTCTGGTAAAAACACTGCCGGATTTAGTAGAGGGAAAAATAAAAGCAGTTTCGCAGAATGAAACCGAAGCGACTTTCTGTAAAAAAATTAAAAAAGAAGATGGACTGGTGGACTTAGAAAAAGAGTCGCCGGCTACCCTCTACAACAAATTCCGCGCCTACGCCACCTGGCCCCGTATTTTCTTCCTTGCCCGCCGAAGCCTTGGCGAAGGTGGGTTTCAAACAAAGAGAATAATCATCACCGACGCTGTATTAGAAAACGGAAAATTCGTAATCAAAAGAGTAATCCCTGAGGGGGGAAAAGAAACAGATTGGAAAAACTAAAATTACCTAACTTTTGCGACCGCTAGAGTTAGGTAAAATTGGAGAAATTTTTCACCATAATCTATTATTATAGATATAAGTATTTATATCAGTATTTCGACGTAAAAGGATTTCGCTTGGAAAGGCCTTTGAGCATTTTTTTGACGCTCTGGGCGCCGCGGCGGAAGAGCGTTTGCTTGCGATCTTTGTTTTTACTAATTTCTCTAAAAAGGTTTTCTTTCACTCTGTCTATTGCGGCATACATGTCTTCTTCGTCCGCGCTAGAGTAAAATTTCTCCCCTCTTATGTTGATCAAGCAATCAGCGTGAAAAACCTCCCCGGATTTATGATGATTGGTGCTTTTGGCAACTTCAAAATTCACATTTACTTCCCCGCCTTTCTCCTCAATTTTAGAAAGCAATTTTTCTAAGTTGGTAACTCGCTTGATTACATAGTCATGTATCGCCGGAGTAAGCTCCATATTGGTACTTTTAAGATTTATTAGCATTTTTCCATTATACCATTATTGAATCAATGTCTGACGCCATTCAAAAGCGCGTTTACAACAACATCGAGCTCCATGGTCGCCACCCCGACCACTTTATCTGCTCCGCCGTAATATATATAAATCAAACCATCCCGTACAACCATCCCGCAAGGAAATACCACATTGTTCACGATGCCAACTTTTTCATATTGTTCTTCTGGTTCAAAGATAGGATCAGTACTGCGCGCCAACACTATGGCCGGATCTTTGAGGTCAAGCAGCAATGCGCCAACGCGATAAGTGTGGTGACTTTTTGAAATCCCGTGATATAAAAGGAGCCAGCCATATTTGGTTTTGACTGGCGGAGCGGTAATGCCGACTTTTTCATTGTCCCACATATTTATGCGGGACCCAATGATTCTAATACATTTTTTAACGGTCTCGTTCTTAAAATCAAGTGTCTGTAAATAGTCCCCGCAGATTTCACCCCCGACCCGGTGTAAAATTAAATAGCCCTCGGGAAAATGTTCCGGAAAAAGGCAGGTGTCTTTATCGTCAAAATCCTGCGGAGTAATCAGAAATGGCTTTTCCCAATTCCATTTGTGCGCCAAAAAATCCTTTTCCGTAATGGAAGAAATAGCTACTCTGGGAGGACCCACGCTGTCAAAAGCCGTATAACATACGTAAATATTTTTCCTAATTTGAGTCAGTCGCGGGTCTTCGCAGCCCGAATTTGCGTTATCTATTTTTTTATTTTCAAAGTCCTCACGCGGAACATACACGGGCTCGGCTAGGCGCTCCACTACATCCGTGCCATTTTCTAATGCAGCATAGCCAAAGGTAGATGTATGGTCTCCCGACAAAGCGCGGTAAAGAATGTGTGTCTTGCCTTCTAGATAGATGGCCGCTGGGTTAAAAGTTGCTTGCGCTTCCCAGGGATTTTCTATTTTGGGAGAAATAATCGGGTTGCCTAAAAACCGCTTAAAATGAAAACGGTCCATAGATTTCGGATGCATGCTTCCGATAAGATCGTCCAGATTAATATGTACGGAACACACGGTCGTATCGGCGGCACCATAGTAGATGGTAAGCATATCTTTGACGAGCATGGTGCCGCTTGGAAAGACCACGTTGTCGACAAAACCGGTCATTTCATATGATTCTCTGGGCGCGAGTATTGGGCCACGAGTGCGACCGATTATTTTTCTAGGATTATTTAGATCAAGTAAAACAGCTTCAATGCCAAAAATTCTGTTAAAATTATCCGGGTTACTAAAGTAGTTTTGAATATGCAAATAAATAACGAGCCAGCCATCTTTGGTTTTAATGGGCGGAGCGCCTACTTCTACATGGTCAAACTCATTGCGTCGGAGATCAATCACCTGCTTGTCAATTTTTTTCTCCCAACTATCCCAAAAGGCGGGATTCCAGAGTTCTGCTATCTCGTCAACTTCCGCAATTGCCATTTTGGCCGGAGGGGAGTCGGTATGCGCTGAAAAAATCACCACCACTTTTCCATTTATCCTCTCAGGGAATAGGGTCATCGCTTTGCCGTTAAAAGGCGTAACTAAATGTTTTTCATCAACTTTTTTCAAATTTTTTGATACCGCTACCGCTACTTTAATGCCGCTCGCTTCAAATGGATACTTGGAAAGAGCCGTATAAAATATGTAGTACTTACCTTCAAAGAAAGTAACCCGGGGGTCTTCACAACCATATTGCTCCCAGGGTAGGTCTGGAGTAATAAATGGCACCCGGTTTTCAAAATGCGTACCGTCCATACTCTTGCCTATACCGATAGTAGAAACCTGTTGCGGACTCCTTAGAACATCCATCATGGAAATAGCGCGATAAATACCGTAAAATGTTTTGCCTTTTTTGACCACGCTCATGTTAAAAGTCGCAAAGGCCTCCCAGTAATGATTTTTATCGGGAACAAGAATTGGATTGTGGTGCGATCTTCTGGCAACAAACATATTTTATATTGGCGTGACTTGTTTTTTTAACTTTACTGCTTTGTGCTTTTTGAGATCTTCCAATAAGTCCGCAAGCCCGATGGAGCCAACACAGATTACCTTATCGGCTCCACCGTAGTAGGCAAAAAGCGTACCGTCCTTTACTACAGCTCCACAAGAATACACTACGCCCCATTTGTAACCAGTGTTTTCATAATATTCTTCCGGCTCTAAAATGGGGTTAGCCGAACGATAAAGAATCTTGGCTGGATCTTTCAAGTCAAGAATCAGCGCACCTATCCTGTATCTATCAGGATTACGGTGGTCCATCGCATGATATAAAATAAGCCAGCCGAGATTGGTCTTAATTGGGGAAGGCCCAACCCCGCGAAACCAACTGTCCCAAGTCCGGGTGAGGTTTATCGGCCTTGTATTATTGCTTCTGACAAACTTATTTTTACCATCAAGTTCGCTTAAACTGTTAAAATAGTCGATGAGAACGTTTGGATAAAAACTGTGCAGGATTGCAAATTTACCGTTTATTTTTTCCGGAAAAAGTACCCAATTCTTATGAATTTCTCCGGGCGGAGAAATTAAAACCGGACTTTTCCACTTCCATTTTTTATTTTCAAAATCATCAAGCGCAATGGAAGTGAGCGCTATCCGGAGCGACCCCCAGCCGTCAAAAGCGGTATAAAGCATATAAACCGTGTCGCCCAGGAGCGTCAGCCGCGGGTCTTCGCACCCGCCGTTCCATCCGCCTCCGGAAATATAATCAATCGGGGAGATAGATAAGTCAGGTCTAGAAAAATTATTTGATCTTCGGTAAATAGCGTAAGGCAATCTTTCATTAAAACTAATCCCATCGTAACTGGCCGCGTAACCAAGCGCGGAAGAATCGTCGTTCCCGATGGCCCGATAAACGATATGCACTTTACCGTGAGCCAGAATCGCCGCCGGGTTAAAAGTAGCTTTTGATTCCCAAGCGTATAGCCCCGGTTCAATGATAGGATTATGAATAGCTCGCTTTAAGAGAACACCTAACTTTTTCTTTCTCGCCACCGTTGCTCGGGGCTTTTTTACTGCGACCTTTTTTGTTGTTTTTTTCTCTTTAAGTGCGGCCATATTTGTCTTCATAACGAATTATATCACTTTCATCAAAGTCCCCGGTAGAAACTTCAAGGACCACCACGCCAGAGGACCCCGCCTTTATACGGTGCTTAGCGCCAACCGGAACTTTGTGTTCATCGCCAACTTTTGCCTCATATTTTTTATTCCCTATTTCCATCATACCACTACCGCCTAAAACTTTCCAGAATTCAGAGCGCTTCTGGTGACTTTGCAAGCTTAGTTCTTCTTCGGAATTTACTATAATTATTTTCACCGTTGAGGGTTCATTATGAGTAAACTGCCTAAAGTTCCCCCAAGGACGCTCTATGGTGAATGGTTTGAAGTCCGACATATTGTAATTATAGCTCAAGACAAAATTTTCTGCATTAAAACATCCGCCGGAAGAAACTTGCCTTTAAGGGGAATAAAAAACCTTCCCTTAACCCTACTTTTATCAGCTGATATGGGCATGCCGCTTTCTTCCAATAATTCGTGGTCGTTGTAGTTGTCCCCGACGGCCATTACATTTTCTTTCTTTAGTTTGAAAATCTTCATCACCCGCCTGAAACCCAGGGCCTTGGTTTGATTTTTCTTTATACCTATATCATACGCCTCGCCGTTCCAAATAGTGTAAAGACCTTTTTCTCTTTTTACTACTTTTTCAATCCCTGGAATCCTTTTAGTGCAATGTATAGTTATTATAAATTCCTTTGGCTCAAATCCCTTTACGTTCTTGTTTCTACTTGTGATTTTTTTTAGTTTTGGCAGTACTTCTCGTAAATGTTCAAAGCTGTTGATGTGTTGGTAAATCTTCCCTCGATACCAAGTGGCACTACCATTTTCAAAAGTAATGCTGACAAAAGACAAAACTTCTCTAAACATCTCTTGCAACATGTAAAGTCCGCGCCCCGAACTAATGTTTATTAAAAATCCTTTTCTGTGTAATCGTTCAATTTGTTTTATTTGTTTCTCGGCGATTACTTTGGTGTTTAGGGTGGTAGTATTGCCTACTTGTTTTATTTTTGTTCCGCGGGGAACGATCACCCCATCAACATCAAAAACAATCATTTTTATTTTTTGCAGATCTTTTTTGGAGAATTCGCTTATGGGTTTCATTTTATTTTTTAATTACCTTTTTCGCTTTTTTTACTAACTCAGACGAACTCCTGATTTTTCCACCCTGACCTACATTGAAAACCATTTCGATGCCCAAACGCTTGCAAAGCAGGTATTCCGGAATGTTATCGTGTTGCCGATCCCCTCCGTTTGCAAAAATGTCTGGCCGAATCAATTCCAGCTCGCGGCATACAGAGATGTCCTTTGTATTCTGTTCGTGAGTGGTAATCAGTACGTGATCTACAAACTTAAATGACTCAATGATTTCTTTGCGATCATCCTCGGACATAAAAGCAAACCCTTTTTTGAGCCGTAACCAATTATCGTTGTTTAGTATTACCACCAGTTCATCGCCAAACCCTCTCGCCTCCTCGAAGAGCCGTATATGCCCTATGTGCACTGGGTCGAAGCCCCCGGAGACCGCTACTACTTTATTTTTCTTTGAGTTTTGCTTTTTCTTCATGAAGTGGTGAATTATTTTAATACCTCAATTATACCAAATTTATGGCCCATTCGACAACCTCAGGGCCATGGTGAGTAAAATCGAACCATGGTAAAATTGTACACATGGCGAAAAAGTTAATTTATTTTGTCCGGCATGGAGAGACCGAGCGGAATGCGAAGGGCATAAGGCAAGGCCCCGAAGGGCCACTGAGCGCGCAAGGGCGAGCCCAGGCGACCGAAACAGCCAAAAAATTCCCCAAACATAAAGGCAGGCCGCAAATCATCATCTCGAGCCCTTATGAACGCACCCGCGAAACAGCCACTATAATCGCTAAGGAACTAAATATAGACGTTGAATATTCCGACCTCTTGGTAGAGAGAAAAAATCCGTCAGAAATAGTGGAACGGTCGGGCGACGAAAGGAATGTGAGAACTATCGTGGACCGGATTGATAAAAGTTTCCACGCCGACAACTTGCGATACTCCGATGAAGAAAATTTTATTGACCTTAAAGAAAGAGTAAAAAAATTACTGTCTTATATTCGTTCACGTTCCGAAGAACGGATTATTATGGTTACACACGGAATTTTCCTGAAAATGGTGGTATGTTATATGTTTTACGGAGAGAAATTAAATGCTTCGGAGTATAACAAAATTAGTTATTTTAATCCGATAGACAACGCTGGAATAGCAATCGTGAAACACACCTCGCACTGGTTTGGGAAAGATGAGTGGGAATTGATTGTCTGGAACGACAATCTAGTGGAAGAGAAAAAATCATAAGACCAAAATCATCTGTGATTTTTGTTGTGCATATTTTTCTCTAAGTCCCCCAGTTTTTCTTCAACCGCCTTCAATGTATCCTTAATATCGGAGATAGCGCGAACTTCATTTTGCACTTCCCCTTCGGTCTTTTCACTTAATCGTTTTTCCCCGCGAAGCCCAGAGAGAATGAGTTCATTCCCTATGAAACTAGAAATAAAAGCGCCGGTAAAATACAAGATTGTGCCTCCAACTAAAAGTGAGACCGGCCCATCCCACCAAGGTGACATTGAAGAATCTATAGTTAAATATTCAGGATGATACACTAAATATGAATGCAGTTGGTCGGCGCTGTGCCATATGCCACGCCAAAAGAGAACGATTCCCACTCCCACAATCAACGCGTAAAGTCGTGGCCGATGGCTTAGAAAAATAGTAATTTTTTGCTCTAATTTAGATACTAAAATTTTCATATAGTTAATATATCATATTTTAGAAATTACTGTAGTAAGAGTAGGTGATCGCGGTACAAACATCCTTATTTGGTTTGTCTAAAATATTGCCGAGCGGTAGGCCTTTTCTCATCTCCGCTATAGCGTAGATTGGACTTACCGCAGAGGCCTTGCCTATGGGGTTGATGAAGAGTGGATACTGGATTCGGCAGAAAGAAACCTTGATCTCTTTCATACTCGCCTACTACCATTTTTAGTATATTAAAATATCTGAAAACGAAAAAGGCCTAGGTCTTGTCCACTTAATTACATCTACGCGATAGCGTAGATAATAGAATATAAAAAAATTATTATTTTAAAAATTACTATAATACGAGTGCGTGGTATTGAGGCAGACGGTCTTGTCCGGTTCGTCTAAAATATCGCAGAAGGCCAGCGACTCCACATCGCTATGATAATACGAAGTTATGGATGAAAGTGTGAAAAATAATCCGTAATTATTATTTTTAATTTACGGCTTCTTGGACAAGTGGAACCCTTGGAAAGTGAGGTAAGCGGCCAGAAGTACCGCCACCCAAGAGGCCCACATTGGAACCAGGAGGCCTCCCAGTTGTACTTCCCAGCCGTTAAATAATCTAAGCGCGTGCATCACACCTACTATTAAAAATATAAACGAGGCGACGGACACAAAATTATTTTTTGTCATACCTATATTTTAATACTACTAATAAAAAATACAACACTACGACTATTTAAATTTTCTACGTTTCACTTTTTGCGCTAGCATCGCTCGTTTTATTGCCAAGCGCTTTTTGGTCTTTTTTGAACGTCTTGATTTTTTCTTTGGACTAAGGGTCGTGCCTCGTTTTGCCATATGTTTATTCTAGCATACTTTTTATAAAAATTACCTAGTGTTTAGGGGGTTCCGTACCACTCTAGTTGCACGACCTCAATTTCCGGATTCCCGGCATTTACTAGTGTTTTGAATTTTGCGACGTCGCTAAAGCCCTCGGGTGTGCGGTAGTGATATGGATATACCTTTTTTGGTTTGAAGGCGAGCACTGCGTCCGCTGCATTCTCCACGCTCATGGTATAAGGCAGATTCATAGCTACAAATGCCATATCAATGTCTTGCAAATTTATCATTTCTGGAACTCCAGCCGTGTCTCCAGAGATATAAACACGCGTGCCGCCTTTTTCAACAACGTATCCGTTGCCACGGCCTTTAGTATGGTAACTCTCCGTGGACTCCGGCAAGTTATACATCGGCACGGCCTCTATCTTAAATCCTAGTTTGTCTGCTACCTCGCCGTTATTCATCACGGACACCTGCGCTTTCATCTCTTCAGGCATTTTATCCGCTACGGCCTGGGGCGCTACGATAATGGTTTTCTCTACGACAACTCTCTTAAGAGTATCAACATCCAAATGGTCTCCATGGATATCGGTAAGTAAAATTATATCCGCGTCCGGCTTGCCCAGAAACATAGCCGCTTTCCCCACCGGATCCGTATATATTGCCATCCCGTCCCAGTTTAAGACCATGCTAGCATGAGCAATCGGATCCACTTCAACGATACTTGGATCATTTCCCACATTTGCCAGATTATTATTATTATTTTCTTTATTACTCATTTTAAGAATGAAAGTTATTCCCACTAATACCACTATTAAAAATATTATTTTTTTCAGACGTCCCGCAGGTGCTCGAAGAAGAACCGTAGCGCCTGTTGATTCGTGACACCGAGCCAGTCGCGGGTGTCCATATTCATATGGTCCTCCTTTTGTGTGCTGTGTACCCAAATTTAGTATAGTTGTTTATCCTAAATATGTAAACAGGAGTTTGGTGTAGTTTTTTTACTTGTTCAATATTTTAGAATTTTTACGGTATTTCACGCATTGAATGTGGTATAATAAATTTGAAAAAACGCTAAAATCCATGGGGATTCGGAGAAAAAATATAAGAATTGACTTCTTCCCTGGCTTCGCCTAATTTTTACTTACTAGTTTCTACTTCGGTAAAAGAAGTAAAGCGCAAGAGGCGCAGCCCAGTTGGCAAATCTTTCTATGAAATCCCATATTGGCAAACCCACCAGTGGACGAACGAGCGCAGTCCAAAAACCCCAAAACGCCATCCACAGTAATACTGGTCGGATCGGTTTCCAGAGCACAAGAAGTGCTAATAAAATATCCACCACCCCCACCACCGTCATAAACATGGCGGCGGTTGCCGTATCAAACCCTGTTAGCTGTTCGGTCCACTTTACCCAGTCCGCTTTCCCCAAAACAGCAAAGACCCCGTGGCCGAGGAACTCCCCCGCTACACCAACTCTTAAAATCCATTCAAGCTTTTTTTCATTTGTCATAAAAATATAAAAATACTAAATAGTAATAAGTTAATTATACTACCGCTGTGAAAAATCTAGTAGCGCAATGTGGGGAAAATCGCCAGCTCCCTGTATGGGACGAAGTTGGAGATATTTTAGTGGCTTGTAATAAAGTCAGAAAATCTTAACTTCTCTTCGTCCTAAATAGATATTTCGCAAATTCAACCAACAACACATTGAGTACAAGCCATAGGGCAATAAACCACAGCCAAACAGGAGGGAGTGGCGCCAGTTCAAATAGTTCACGCAGGGACGGTATCGTTATTGTTGCAACCAATACTAGGATAGCGAGAAGGACGCTTTGGTTCAGTTTTTTGTTTGAAAATACGGGGTAAGAAAAAA
>MFUG01000010.1 GCA_001785615.1 Candidatus Nomurabacteria bacterium RIFCSPHIGHO2_02_FULL_42_19
CTTCGGAACGAACCCCGCGCTAAACAACAAAACTATTTCAATCTCATTTTGCCCGCCCAGCATTTTCGCCCGCACCCGCAAGGCGGATTTCATTTCATCACCCTATACCGCGCCTTCGGCGCGCGCGGATTTTCCGCTGACTGACCACGAAGTTTCTTTGGGTGAGCGTGGATGGGATCGAACCATCGGCCTCTGTCTTATCAGGACAGCGTTCTACCACTGAACTACACGCTCATTCTGAGCGAACTATTTGGAACTGAAAGCCAACGTTACAGTCGGCTCCCCGACCTAACGCGTCGGGGCTACACGCTCAAAAATAACTGAAAACAGTATAGAAAATATAACAAATTAATCCCCTATCAGCAAATTCACTATTACCCAATATCATCATACTAGCATGCTGACACTATGTACTAGTACATGGGTACATGTATGTATACAACAAACAAAAAACCGCCCGAGTGGGCGATTCTTTGTTCACTTACTTAGAAGAAACCTGTCCGTCCTCTGGCGGATTAATACTCTCGGCGTCCGCCTCCGCGTCCTCCACCGCCATAGCCACCATTGCCTCCACCGTATCCGCCTCCGCCACCAGAGCGTGGTGGACGGGCCTCCATAGGGCGAGCTTCGTTGACTGTAAGCTTGCGTCCTTCAAATTCTTGATCATTAAACATTGAGATAGCTTTTTGCGCTTCCTCGTCGTTTGACATTTCAACGAATCCGAAACCTTTTGAACGACCAGACATCTTGTCCATAATAATCACAGCTGAAACAACTGATCCAGCTTGTGCGAAGAGCTCTTTTAGAGCATCCTCTTGAGTGCTGTAAGGGAGTCCCCCTACATATAGCTTTGTAGCCATATTTTTTTACTTCTCCCGTTTTGAAAAAATCGGGCAAAAACTACTTAATAATCGTAGAAACTCTTTTCGCTAAGTGAGAAACTACAGGAACTAGCATAACATATTAAAAATAAAAGACAACGTGGAAAGTTGATAAAAGAGAAGCGGCCGGAGGAGCGTAGCACGCTCTCCGGCCGATATATTGACCTCCCCGATTGACGCCTCGGGTTGGCGCTTACTTCACTTGTCCTCAATACGCCTTGCCAAAAGAAAGTTGCTCCAGAACGAAAACGAAAATTCCCAAGGCTCTAAGTCGACAATCCTTCCTTGCTGTAGGTCATGTCTGAAATACCACTCGGCAGCGACCATCCAAGGACGCTGTTTGTGTTTCTCCCATTTGGGTTGACTGCTCGGAAACTGAGTCGCACCCGCACCTATCCTGCAGCGACCGCGGAGAACCACATTAGAGTTAGTTGAAACGAACCCGCGAAGGTCCCACGCATCTGCATGTTCGAGTCCATTCTTCCGTAAAACTCGAACAAGCACTTGTTCGCTTGGGCAATTGTCGTTCTCGCTGAAGAGCTGAAGTCGTCGAGTCACCTTACCCGATCGAGGCGCAGTTGGGATTTTCAAACCCTCCATCTCCGTAACTTTGTAAGTTTTTGAGATTGGGGTTGAGTAGTCCACTACCACCCTGACTTCCTTCCCTTCAAGTTTGAAATACGGTTCTGCCCTGCTCTTGAAGAATTCTTCGAGAACGCTTCGCAGCCCACTTTCATTCTCGACGATCCGTTGCGGGCCGCCCTCTTCCGAAGAGGTCTCGAGCAGTACCTCACGAAAGAGTTTCTCGAGTCGCGCTTGTTGTTTCGCCGTCATTAAATCTGCCAAGGTCCTCTGGGCCATGGGTATGTTCCTTTCAATTCCCGGCGGAGTGCCAGGCAGTCCGATCCACTGGGTCGGACTCTTTTCCCTATTATTTTTACTACTTATTTATGATTTAGTCAATTTTTTATTCCTCCTCTTTATCCCCGTCTTTGAATTAGCGGGCAGGCACGCGCAATGAATAAGCTACATCTTATCAAATCTGACGGCCGTCGAAAGTGATAACAATAAATTTAGCAATAAGAAGCGGTCGCATACTAACGCTAAATTAAAAAGGAGGTTGATCTCTTGCTTCATCCGGTTGACGTCTGTGGATCCGTCGACAAGCGTTTGCGTCTATGTCAAAGATGTTTTTGACATTTTTTATTCTTCGTCGTCAGTTCCGGTCTCTCCTGAATTTATAGATTCAATTATAGTTTCTATTCCCCCTTCTAGTATCTTCGGCAGATTGTGCCAGGATTTTTTTATACGGTGGTCTGTCACCCGATCTTGTGGAAAATTGTAAGTACGGATTTTCTCGCTTCGGTCGCCAGAACCAATCTGCTCTTTTCGTACACCTGCATACTTTTTCGCTACTTCTTCCTCTTGGCGCGCTGCTAATTTAGCAGTGAGGATAGCCATGGCTTTCTCGCGATTTGCCAGCTGGCTGCGTTCGTTGCTAGAACGCACATCAATGCCGGTTGGTATGTGGATCAGCCGCACCGCGGTTTCAACTTTGTTCACATTCTGTCCGCCCTTACCTCCGGAGCGAGAATATTCCATTTCAATTTCCGAAGGATTTATTTCAAAATTAATTTTTTTCTTTATTGGAAGCACCGCCACCGACGCAGTGGAAGTATGCACCCGACCGTTTTTCTCGGTCGCCGGTATTCTCTGCACTCGATGCACACCGGTCTCATAACGCATTGCTTTGTAAACATCTTTGCCTTTTATTTCAAAACTCGCTTCTTTGTAGCCATTGAGGTCGCTCTTTGACTCATAATTTGTTTTCCACTGCCAACCCTTTATCTCGGAAAATTTTTCATACATATGCGCCAGCTCCCAGGCGAAAAGCGAGGCCTCGTCCCCGCCCGCGCCCGCCCGCACTTCTAGCACTATTTCATTTGGCGATTCATTTAATTTGTCCTCTTCTTCTTTATCCTTGGCCAGAATATCTTCTACTTGTTTTTCTAAATTTTCTTTTTGTTCCTGAATTTCTTTGAGCTCACTAGTCGCCAAGTCATGTAGCGTTGCATCCCCCGCCAACATCTCACGAACTTCCCGTTCCTTCCGCACCAAATTTTCCAACATTTCTGCCAGGTAGCTTGTACGGTGATCTTTTTTAAGTTCGTCTAAACTTGTCATAAAAGAGCGCGATATGCCGTTTTGGGGTCTTTCGCAGGCCGACGGGCCGAGAATGAGCAAAAATTTAGCAAAATTTTATGCGACCCTAAAACGGCATATCTTGCGATTTTGTTATTTTTTAACTTTTGAAGCAGAAAGTGTCTGACGCTTTTTGAAGCGTTCTACGCGCCCAGCTGTGTCCATGATCTTTTCATTGCCAGTATAGAAAGGATGGCACTGGCTGCAGATTTCCATTTTGATTTCAGGTATAGTCGAACCAACGGCGAAAACAGCTCCGCAGGCGCAGGTAGCTATTGTTTTTATATTAAATTTTGGGTGAATATCTTTTTGCACTGCGGAAAAATAGTAGCACAATTTTAATTCAAAAGCAACTACTGGAGCAAATCAATATTGGCCTGAATAGTGGCCTTTAATCTCTGAACACCCTGACTATAATAACAACTCCCCCCTCCGGAGCCATAGTAACGGCAAGCCGCAAAATTCTGGGAGCTGGTACTCGTGCCCACTCCTCCCAGGTCGGCTAAGTACATTCCAGAAGCCACAAAGGCATCCCGTGGAGACCATGGATTAGCAAAGTGCCCCAGAAGAGCTTGCAGGCGGGTCTCAAATAATTTCCAGGTTGAAGGAATAAATTGAGCTGGCCCCATCGCCCCACCCCAGCCAGCCACTTCGGCAATAGGACAAGATACGGCGGTCTGGAAAGCGTTCAAGCCAAGGGCACTGGTGATGTCTAGGAACGGCTGTACATCTCGCGTTGGTTTCATGACATTTATGAAAGGTGTTCCGGTATTTTTACCAACTCCGGCGCCAGTAGTCGTGTCCGTCAGATAACACTGCCCCACGTTCGCACCCAGATTGGATTCCTGGGTAAGAATTGCGAGTAAGAATGCTGGATCAACCCCGAGCATTTTATTTACTTCGTTGGCGTATTCCAGCGCCGTGCCAA
This sequence comes from Candidatus Nomurabacteria bacterium RIFCSPHIGHO2_02_FULL_42_19, assembly GCA_001785615.1. Taxonomy (GTDB): domain Bacteria; phylum Patescibacteriota; class Minisyncoccia; order Phycocordibacterales; family UBA9973; genus UBA9973. The sequence goes on from MFUG01000010.1 coordinate 4,012, forward strand.
ATTCTATTTTCTGGGAAGTGCCGGCAAGCGGAAATAGGGCGCTTCTAATTCTGTCCGCCCGCGCTTTTTTTTCCGCAGCCAATTTTTGATAAGCGGCTTCATTTTGTTTAGAAATCGCCAATAGTTGTTTTTTTTCTGTCTCGGACTGCGTAACTTTTTTCTGCGCGCTCTCTAACTCCGCTTTGGCGTCGGTTTCTGCGTTTTGTTTTGTCTCCAGATCTTTTTTTTGTGTTTCGGTCTCGGTCTTTATTCCTCTAATCTGATCTACCGATTCTTTGACGGCCCGTTTGATTGAAGCATAGGACTCTAGATCGCTATAAAAATCAGAAATACTTTCATCGGAAAACATCAAGTGGATGAGGGTCTCGTTGTCAAACTCGTTGGTATTCCGGATAAGCTGCGCGATGGACTCGTGTTCACGCTCGATTTTTTCGTTCAGGGACGAAATAGCGGAGACCTTTTCGGTGATGGCTACTTTCAGTTGAGCAATAACCAGCGACCTTGCTTTTATCTTTGCCTTGAGGGCATTGATTTGACTAGTTAGGTAACTGACGTCGCCCGCCAGGGTACCCGTCTGTTTTTGCTGTTCTTTTTGTAATTTCAACAATTTAGCGAGTTCTGCTTCTATTAGAGAAAGTTCTTTTTTGCAAAAATTTCTGTCCGCCTGGCTAGAATTAGTATTCAAGGTCAAACAATCAAAAGCCGCTTCCCCTTTGAATGACTGAAAAGCTAAAAATACTATAATTAAACAAAGAAAAACGGCTGTGTTTTTCACCATAGATTTTATTATAGCATATTTTTTATTGTTCTTATTTTTTCTATTTCTTTTCTACTTTTTCCCCGCCCGAACGACCGTCCGGTCGGGCAGGTTCTTTAGCGGGGGCGGCCGGAGCGGCGCTTTCAGCTACGGGCTCTACACCTTCCTCTTCTTTTTTGCCCTTTTTCTCAACTTCAATAGTAGATAAATCAACTGGTGGAGCGACTTCTTCTTTTTCTTCTACTTGTTCTATCACGGAAGCCACCACGTCTGTGCCGAGGGTTACAGCCACCACTCCGGCTGGTAATTTTATATCAGCAACAACGATATTGTCTTGCAAAGTTTCAAGTTTAGAAATATCAACAGTAAGGTTGTGTGGAAGATCTTTTGGCAATGCTTCAACTTCAAGTTCATAGAGCACTTTCACCAGATTGCCTATGCCATTTTTTACTGCTCCCGACACCCCGACGAAATCAAGCGGCACTTTAACTTTGATTTTCTTTTTCATGTCAATAGCCAAGAAATCCACATGAATAGGTTCGTCTCTAACTGGATCCATCTGCACCTCGTGAATAAGCACATCAACATCTCCTTCTTGGGTCTTTACTATGACCGCGGATGATTCTCCGGCTGCTCGCCAGACCTTTTTGAATTCAATATTGGAAATAGAAATAGGGGTACTCTTCTTGCCGGCGCCGTAAAAAACAGCCGGCAATTCGCCTTTCTTTCGAAGCGTATCTAGCCGCCCGCTCAATTCCCTTTTTTTTGCCTGAATTACAAACATGGCAATGATTATACATGAAAATACCAAAAAGACAAACGGGGGAGAAAAATTAAACTTTATGCACCGCGGGATGTTCGGTGGCAATATGCGAAAGGATATATTCTTTGGTGCCGGAACCGTCCGGAGCGGCTACTTTTTTGCCTGGATTAAAAATATTCTGGGGATCAAAAATTTTCTTTATTTCAGAGAAAATTGCGATCATTTTGGGGTCATACATTTTACTTAAATAGGGGGTGCGGATAATGCCGTCGTTGTGCTCCGCGGTGATGGAACCGTGATATTGAAAAACAAGATCGTAAACCTTTTCTGAAAGTTCTACGACGACTTTCCCTATATCGGAACGGGAAAAATCCATCAGCGGAATAATGTGGAAATTCCCGTCTCCCGCATGCCCGGCAATAGTGTAGGTTAAATGATATTCTTTTAGAATTTTATTTAGGGCGGGAAGAAATTTAGGCAGGAATTCCGGCCGAACGATAATGTCGTCAATAAAAGGCGCTGTACGCATGCCTTTGATATGCTTGCGAAGCAGGGCAAAACTTTCCCTCCGGATATCCCAATACTTCCCCGCCTCCCTCTCGGACTGGGTAATGTGCACTTTTAACTTAAAATTTTCAACTTTCTCTTTAAGTTCAGCGCATTTTTTGTGGGTCTCGGCTTCACTTTCTCCGGCAAATTCAGCCAGCAAAATCAACT
>MFUG01000011.1 GCA_001785615.1 Candidatus Nomurabacteria bacterium RIFCSPHIGHO2_02_FULL_42_19
GTTCAAAAACCGATGCTAAATATCCTGCCTCGCTGATAAATAGGCCGGATTTATTGGAAAAGTTCGCCGTGGGAAAAAATGGAGAGCCGTATCGCTCCACCCGTGATGCTGCGCATGATTTGATGGAATATCTGGCCAACGAGGCAGAAGGAAAAATAAGAAATCTAACCAAAACCCCGGAGCCAGGACCAAAAAAAGAAAAAGAGAAAGTAAAAGAAGAAACCAAAGAAAAAGAGGACGAAAAAACTCCAGAAAATAAAAGCGAATTGATAATAATATTTTTGAGCTTGCTTGAAAAAGCAAAAAGCGGGGATGAGACAGCCGTTAAAATTTTAATTGAATTTATTGTTACTCATAAAATTGAGATTACGATAGTTGGACTAGAGCCTACGCCTGAAGAAATCGAAGCACAAAGAACACTCATTATTTTACTAGAAAAAGTTCAAGGGGGAGATATTACAGTGATTACTGAGTTAATTACATTCATTTCTATTCACGTAATTACGATAACAATAATTACACCAGAACCAACACCACCTACTCCAGAAAAAGTTTCATCACTTGACGACCTAAGAGATGCATATCTCAAAGCCAAGAGATTGCGTGGCAATATATTTCGAGGTGGATTCGGAAGATTTTTTAAGAGAAAATTAAATTTTGGTACAGAAGAAATGGATTTTGGAGGTAAAGAGGGCAAGAGCGACCTTGAGATAGTTAGAAAAGAATATCAAGAAAAACTTGCTCAATACCGGTCAGCAGAACTTGCAACGATCGAGGGTAACTTAAGCGGAAGGCTTTCAAGAGGCGAAATAACACCAGCAGAAGCCAACGCAGAAATGCAAGGAAAAATTGTTGGCCTCTTAAGTGAAGAACAAGGAAATATTGACAATAAATCGGTAACTGGTATTGAAAGAAATCTTTTAGAAAAGATGAAGACAAAGTGGCGCCAATTTGGTAAAACTCGTTTGATCGCCGGTGCTTTGCTCGGAGGAGCAGCATTAACTGGGGTTGCGGTGCCTGCAGTAATTGGTGCTAGGGCTGGGATGGGTGCCGTCGGTACATATGTCGGGGTGGAAGCTGGACTGGAGAGATATTCTAAATTAGTCGGACACAAGGGACTGATTAAAGAAATAAATAAAGTGGTGGGAAATTCTATTACTGGGAGAGATCTTCGAATAAATAACTATCTATCAGGATTACCTCCTCTAGATATAAAGAAAGAGGCAGCTAGATTAAGAATGTTGCAGGTGGAAAAGGGTGTTTCGATAGATAATCTTAATACACTTGGAGATAATGGTGAAATCGCAGCGTTGATAATAAAAAGAGACGATGAACTAACTGCGCAAGAGACTATGGGTACCGCGCATTTAGATCCAGCATTAGTATTTGCGGACAGATTGTCAAATAGGCTTGCCATGGAAATTAATTTAAGAAACGAGGTTGTGGAAAGAGAGGTTGATAGAGAAAGAATTAAAAAAATGTTCAGAAAAACAACTGCGGTTTTGGCTGGAGGGACCGTTGGATGGCTCATTGGTGGAAAATTATTCCAAGGTCAAGAAGTTGCTCCACCTACTCCACCATCAGCGCCTCATCTTCCGGTTAGTTCAGGAATTGAACCGATCCCCGTTCCACCCGATACGTTTCATACTGTAACTACTGGAGAAAATACTTGGAAAATTATTGAATCAAATTTAGATTCTCATAATACAATGGCTGGGCTAGGAGAAGGAGCGAGAACCCACATGATAGATGCCCTGAAAGATAGGTTCGATAATATGACCCCGGCCGAACTTAAAGGTCTTGGTTTTACTAGTGGGGATGCAGACCTTCTACATATTGGTGACTCATTAAACATGTCTGGTATTTTAGATAATCATCAAATGATTACAGAAACTCTCTTAAAGGCGCAAAATGTTTCTCCGACTGATCTAGTAGAAATAGTGAAAAACAATCGTGAAATAGCTAGTTGGTTAGCAGAACATCGTCAGGAATTAACTGGTGTGTTTGACAGCACAAAAATAGCAGAAGTATTACGAGCGGCTGGAAGATAAAATTGATTTAATTAAAAATCTAACAAAAATAGCTCCAACATCGGGCTATTTTTGTTTTGTGTTAGTATGGTATTTATGGCTGATCATTTAACAGGCCTCAATAACAAACAGAAAGAAGCGGCGCTTCATATGAAGGGGCCGCTCTTAATCGTGGCGGGAGCAGGCGCGGGCAAAACCAAAACCATAACCCATAGAATCGTAAACCTAATAAAAGAGGGGGTGGCACCGGAGAAAATTTTGGCAGTTACTTTTACCAACAAGGCCGCCAAGGAAATGCGGGAACGCATTATTTCGGAGATTAAAAAAAGCGCTAAAGGACAAGATACTGTTCCTTTTGTCTCCACTTTTCACTCTTTAGGGGTCTATATAATCAAAGAAAATGCCAGAATGTTGGGACTGACCAGATATTTTACTATTTTAGATGAATCGGACTCAACGGCACTCGTTAAGGAGGCAATGAAAAAATTGGAAATTGATATCAAGCAATATGACCCGCGGAAAATAAGGAACATTGTCAGTCGAGAAAAGGGGAAATTTGTCCATTTGTCGGACTATGCAGAGGGCGCGCAGGATCACCTGGGGAAAATTGTGGCGCGGGTGTGGAATTTATATGAAAAGAAAAAAGAGAAAGAGAATTCACTGGACTTTGACGACCTTCTGTTAAAAACCACCAAACTGCTGAAGGAAAATGAAGAAATTAGAAAAATTTATCAAGAAAAATGGCAATATATTCACATTGACGAGTATCAAGACACGAACGAAGTGCAATACTTGATGTCTAAACTACTCGCTGAAAAACACCGAAATATTGCTGTCATTGGCGACAGCGATCAACTAATATATTCTTGGCGCGGGGCAAATTTGAAAAATATTCTAAACTTTGAAAAGGATTATCCAGAGGCAAAAATAGTATTGCTGGAGGAGAATTACCGATCTACGAAAAATATTCTGGAGGCGGCGAATGTTGTAATAAAGAAAAATAAATATCGGCCGGATAAAAATTTGTTTACCGAGCGGAAAGTCGGGGAAAAAATTTCTATTTACGAAGCATTGGATGAAGCGGATGAGGCGGACTTCGTGGCGACGAAAGTTTTGGAGATATTAGACAGCGCAGCCGAGCATGTTCCGGAGGGACTTGGGAGCGCGACGGCGCGAGCACGAGGAATTTTTCAGCAGAAAAATATCCGTACCCTACGGAATATGCACGGCAGAGCTGAATTATCTGAAATAGCCGTTCTTTACCGCGCAAACTTCCAGTCCCGAGTATTGGAGGAAGCCATGCTCCGGTACAACATCCCGTATCAGGTCTTGGGAGTAAAATTTTTTGAAAGAAAAGAAATAAAAGATACCCTGGCGTACCTGCGCGCTGCGCTTAATAGGGACAGTTTGTCCGACATAAAGAGAATTATAAATTTCCCAGCGCGGGGAATTGGTAAAGTTACTCTAGCTAAAATTTTTACCAATGACGTGGAAAATTTACCTGTTAAAGTTAAAATAAAAATAGAGAACTTTTATAAAATACTGGAAGAAATAAAAGAAAAAATAGAAAATGAAACGGCCAGTCAGGTGATAAAATTTGTAGTTAAAAAATCCGGCATTGAGGAGGCGCTTTTCCATGGCGACGAGGAAGATAGGGAACGGTTGGAAAACATCAGGGAGCTGGCGACGCTCGCGCTAAAATATGACGGTTTGCCAAAAGAAGCAGGAATAGCAAAGCTTTTAGAGGACGCGGCCTTGGCCTCCGACCAAGATTCTTTGATAGATGTCCCGACTAAAGTCGGGACCCCGACAGGGATCGGGGCAGTAAAGCTCATGACCGTACATGCGTCCAAGGGGCTTGAATTTAAATATATTTTTATCACCGGATTGGAGGACGGGCTCTTCCCGCACACTAAAGATGGTGAAATTAAAAACAATGAGGACAGTGAGGAAGAACGCCGACTGTTTTATGTAGCGCTTACCCGCGCGAAAGAAAAATTATTTTTATCATTCGCGAATTTCCGCACTATTTTCGGCGCCCGGGGGATTAATGCTCCGTCAGAATTTCTGGGCGATATTCCAGCGGACTTACTAGAGAGGGAAGGGGGAAAAGAAAAAATAAAAACAATTTACATATAAATATATCTACGCCATAGCGTAGATGACAGAAAAATGAAAAATTACAGAGCAAAAAAATCATTAGGGCTAAAAACTCATTTTAAGTTCGCCCGAGCGAAAAAGACCTTAGGGCAGAATTTTCTGAAGTCCCAGCCGGCGCTTCGGAAAATTGTTGAAGTGGGGGAAGTAAAAAAGGATGATGTGATTTTAGAGATAGGCCCCGGGAAGGGGGCGCTTACCGAAAAACTTTTGGAGTGCGCGGGAACAGTAGTGGCGGTGGAAAAAGATCGTGAACTTTTTGAATTCTTAAAAATTAAATTCGCCAAAGAGATAGAAGCAAATACTCTCATGCTAGCATGCGAGGATATATTAGAATATAATGTAGAAAATTTGGGAACTCTTTCGTATAAAATCATTGCAAACATCCCTTACAATATTACCGGCGCGATTTTGAAAAAATTCTTGACTGCCCATCCGTCAGCCGGCGGACAGCCGGAGAGAATGGTACTCTTGGTACAGCAGGAAGTGGCGGAGAGAATAGTGGCCCGTGATGGCAAAGAAAGTATTCTTTCAATATCAGTAAAGGCCTATGGGGAACCGAAGGTGGTTATGAAGGTGCCAAAGAGGTATTTCTCGCCCTCGCCCAAGGTGGATTCAGCGGTTATTGTTATCAAAAATATTTCCAGAAAAATTTTTAAGGAAAATGACATAAACGAAGATAAATTTTGGCAAATAGTAAAAATGGGCTTTGCTCACAAGCGTAAAAAGCTGTCAGGCAATCTAAAATTGTTAGGCAAGGCCTCGCAGCTTATGCCTTTTAGGGATAAAAGGGCGGAGAATTTAACGCTCTTGGATTGGATAGCCCTCTCTAGGCCCTAGTCACTAGCCCCTAGAACCTAATTAAGGTATAATTAAAGGATAATCAATTTAGATTGGTTAAAAAAACATAGGGCGCTTTTGATCGTTTTGACAATAGCTTTTGTTGTGGTGCTTTTTTCCTTAAAAACAAGTTCAACATTTAAAAATAAGGTGCCAGATACCGGCCTCTCTGGAGGATTGGCTTATGACAAAACCATAGTGAAGGATTTGGTAAATAGGGATAGCGATGGAGACGGTATGCTGGATTGGGAAGAGGGTTTGTGGGGGACAAGTCCTGAAAAAAAGGATACAAATGATGACGGCGTGCCGGATAATGTTGAAATAGCAAAATTAAAAACAGAATTGGGACAAAATCAAAATGAGGACGTCATCCAGAATGAAGAGAATTTAACGCAAACCGATAAATTCTCCAGAGAACTTATCGCCACCATGGCCGCCCTAAACCAGACCGGCGAAATGGACCAGGCCACCATTGATAAATTGGGAACTTCCTTGGCGCTCCAGATAGAAAACTCTCCGACGAAAAAAATTTACACTCTGGGGGAAATGAAAATTACTAATGATAACAGCGTTCAGGCAATACAAAAATATACTGCTAATATGGATATGCTTGAGAAAAAATATCCCATGAATGGCAATGCTACTGCTGTATTGCAGGAATCCCTCACGCTCGATGGAGATATAGATGGAAGTGTTTTATATAAACTGGACCCTATCACACAACAGATGGAAAATATTATAAAAGAAATGACAAAGATAGAAGTGCCTCAAAAAATTGCTTCTCTTCACTTAGGCCTCACAAACGCAATGCAAAAAATCATGGAAAACTTGAGAGACATACAATTGCTTGATAGTGATGCCATTGTAGCTCTAAGTGCCATAAGCCAATACGAGGATAATACTACAGCGTTAGAAGCATCCGTAAATAACCTTAGAAATGCCACGGAGAAAATTGAATAGTTAAGTAAAAAGTTATATAATAACTTATAACAATGACTTTCAAAAACCATAAAATACAAAAAATCATCTCTTCTCTAATAGTTGTTTTAATGTTTGCCCCGGCTCTGTTGTTTTTTTCTGTTCCCAAAGAGGCAGATGCTTTTTGGGGAGGTTTTATTATAGATTTCTTTGCGCCTGGTATTGCAGGAAGTACGGCGGCAGGCGCAGGGGCCAATGTGACAACAGTCGCTCTTTCATACAAACAATTAGCTAAAGAGATAGGCAAGGAAATCCTTAGAAATATAGCTAAAAGGGCATTGCAAGCAATGACTAAGAGCACCCTCAATTGGATTAATAGCGGGTTCCACGGCGCGCCACTTTTCCTGGAAAATCCGCAATCATTTTTCAAAGACATCGCCAAGTATGAGGTGAAAACATTCGTAGATGAAATCGGGTACAATACGGTGGGGATGCCTTTCGGTAAGGACTTCGCCTTAGGAACGATATATTTATATAAACAACAATTTCAAGAAAATACGCGATATAGTTTAAGTAACATAACACAAGACGAGGGCTACTTGAGAAGTTTCAGAAATGATTTTAGTGTTGGCGGATGGGAAGGTTTCCTTTTAAATACACAGTATCCGCAAAACAATCCCATTGGTTTTAGCTTACTGGCAACCGATGAGCTGGCTAGACGAGTGGCGGGAACCGAGCAAAATGCAGCCCAAACAACAAGCACTAAACTACAGCAAGGACTTGGCTTCTTGTCTCCGCAAACTTGTCCGTCCAATACCAGATACGATAATCTTAGAAGTGCATTTAATCAGCCAACATATAAACCTTCAACATGGGAAGGTCCGGATCCTATATACTCCGAAGGAAACGAGTCTGGTCAGCCATCAAACCAGGCAGAAATAGATGCGTACAATAATATCTATTATGTTAAAGAAGAGGTGGCAAAAACAGCATGGGAAGCAGAAAATGGTTGTCCTGGTGGATTGGTGGACACTACCCCTGGTTCTGTAGTGGGATCACAAGCAACAAATGCTTTAAGCTCACCAACTAGAAACAATGAACTCGCGACCGCAATGGGCAACAGTATCTCGGCCATTCTGGATACCTTAATAAATCATTTCATGAATAAGGGCTTGAATGCATTAGCGACAACGACGAATCCTCCGCCACCGGTAGATGACTGGGATTACTTTGGCAACACTCTCGGCACAGCCGGCTATAGTTCTAACACCAGCTGGAGTAGTGGTCCCGACGAAGTAATTATCTTGAGCGAATTTAAAAAAGATGTGGATGACGGTATAGCTAACACCATAGAAGAAATTGGATTAATGAATGACATTGGTAAAATGTTAAATAATATCTGGCCCAAAGTACGAGAACTTGACCAATGTTTGCCGGGACCGGACATTGGCTGGGAAGATAGATTGTCAGCAGAGAAAAGTAGAAATTCAATAAAATTCAGTCAGAAGTCAAGCGATGAGGATCCAAAGGTGGCAGCGGCGGGCCGGCTGGCGGACAATGAACTACAATATGCTGTAAATTTATTTAAGGATTGGATCCAGAATAAAATACTACTTACTCTGCCCAATTCAGTAAATTACTTAGAAGCAGTGAACGGGCTAGAATCAATTTATCAAAAATCCGACGAACTAACTAACAGTAAAAGAATAAAGACCCAAACACTGGCGCGTCTGAAATCAATTCAAATGGCTTTAGGGTCCTTTACAGTGGAACCAGCTTCCGGCTCGACAGAAGAAAAAACTCTTATAGCCCTTAAAAAACAGTACAACGCAACACGGGACTCAACATCTAATACATTTAGTATAGAAGACACGCGCAAAGAATTAAATATAGCGACAGAACAGTACGATGGTTTGGTAGCGATGACTTCGCGGTGTGAAACAGAAAGAAAAAATGCAGGATGGAATCCTGCTGACACTAAGGGCAGAGGAGAGAGTAAAGGCCCAAATGGGAACACGGAAAAAGAAGAGTTTTGTAGCTTACCAGTAGTGGGCGGAGAACCACATGATCCTTTTCTTACTCCTTTTGGTGGACTAAAGCTTTCTTCCGGACCATATGTCCCTACGTATGTTAATCAGAATTTACCACTGGTAAATGCTGTAAACGTTGAGTACGGCGACGAACGTAATATCGCCTTATCAATACTATGTTTCGGATTTTGTGGGGGCGTGGACAAAGCTGATATCAGTGTAAATTGTGACGTTGTGTATAAAGCAAGCATATTGGACTACAAGGGAAGTATCCCAGGAGTAACAACGGTTACGGAAGCAGTATCTAGCAGGTTTGGAACTACGTCTACTCCTCCTGGCTTGACCATTCCACCTACCACTGTAGCTACCGTGGACTTGGGAGTTGGAACATTCCCAGACCCTGTCTATTACAACGGCAAAATATATGTGGCGGTGCAACAAGGCCTCGCCTTAAATAGCCAGTTAAATCTGTACAGCTTTAATACGGACCTATCTAACCAACAAGTAGTGCAGATTCCATTCTCCGGTGTTGGTCTGGCCTTCCAGCGATTGGCCGTGTTTAATAATACGCTGTGGATGATCTTTAGAGACGGCGAGAACTCTGCAGGTGTTATCCCGGAATCCATTCGGCTCTGGCGTAGCGATACAGGAGCGGTAGAAAACTTGGGTTATGTATGGGGGAGCGGGAATGACCCAGTGGCTATAGGCAACGGCTACATCGCTTGGCAGGAACAGCAAGCTGGGGTCATCAAAATATTAAGGCGGTCAATTACGGGTGGAGCGATAACCAATCTAGGACCTGGCGCGCCTACTGGACTTTCCCGAATTATGCCAAACGGTAGTGTAGTACTAATAGACACAGACAGGTTGGCCGTGCCTTGGGGATCGAGAGCGTGGTTCGCTACTTCCCTCGTCGTAGCTGAGGACTATACTCCAACTGACAATGGCATAGTTGGTAGATTCAACAATGACTCGGTAACAGAATTCAATTTATGGCCTGGCCAGCTAGCCCATACTCCGCATGCGGCATTTGACGGCAGTATCAATTACGTTGTAGCTACTTGGAATCCTACAGTGAGAGTGGCGGTCTTGGTTCCATAAATTAAAATGAGAAAATTCTTACCTTACATTCTAATCCTGGTAATCTTGGCGGGGACTTTTGTCCCACTGGCAAATGTGCAGGCGCAAGCGGCAAAAGGCTGTTTTGATAAAAGTTTCTTTTACGTTCCGAGTATAAAAAATGAAACAGATTGTACAAACAAAGATTTCTCTTGGATCACATCAGCAGAAGCGGCGGCGGCCCTAGCATCGTCAAGGCAAACAAATCCACTACAAAAACACTGTTATGATACAAGAGGAGTCGGTACAGGCGCCACTACTGAAGCAGAATGTAAAACTCCCGCAGGAAATGGGAATACCTGGAGAACAGCAGGGGAGCAAGTGTCAGCACAAGCAACAGCGAGACAATCGGCCTCAAGCCGAACTGATCTAGAAAAAAAACTTACTAGTTGCAACCCATTTTCGTCTGGGTTTAGTTTTGTAATGGGATGTATTCAATGGTTTGTTTACGTTTTCTTTGTCACAATTCCTTCGGTTCTGCTGGCAGTAGTCGCCAAGTTTTTTGATTTCATGGCTGCTCTGACTCTAAGTAGCAACATGTATAGCGCCGGATTTGTTGAACAAATCTGGAGAATAGTTAGGGACTTTGCTAATATTTTCTTTATTCTAGTTCTTTTATACGCGGCATTTCAGCTGATACTCGGTTTAGCAGGAAGCAGTAACGCGAAAAAGGTTATCGCGGATGTGATTATAATTGCGCTACTGGTGAACTTCAGTTTATTCTTCACTAAAGTCGTGATTGACTCTTCCAATATTTTGGCGTTGATTTTTTATAACAAAATAGATACAACAGGAAGCACCCCTGAGCCGGTAAGCACTCCCGGCCAGCTCGCAGTGCAGGAAAAAGATATGGCTAAAGCGCTGGTATCCGCCTTTAACATCAATGCTTTCTTTAATACAAAGATGTTGGAAGATGTAGACAAGGGCAGCGCACATTTAGGGGTACAGCACGCCTTAAACCCCTATGTGCTAATCGCGCTGATGGTGATATACGGACTCATTGTCAGCATATTAATTTATGCTTTCTTTATAGCCGGTTTTGCTTTCTTCAGTAGAATGATTACGCTTATTATACTTTTAGTGGTGTCTCCTTTCGCTTTCGTCTCTTATGCAATACCCGGATTGAAAAAAATAGACACTATCGGATTTGACAGCTGGCTACATAAATTGATGGAGACCTCTTTCGTAGCCGCCGTATTTATGTTTATCATTTACATGACCTCAATAATTATAAAGGCGCCAATATTTTCTACCGCTCTAAACACTACTTATACAGGCATGGTACAAACCATCATTGTGATTTTTATGCCAGCAGTTTTGATAGCCATACTTTTGACAAAAGGGGCCTCGTATGCCAAGAAGGCGTCCGGGGAATTTGCGGGAAAAATTATCGGCATGGGAACAGCCGTGGCCGGACTGGCAGTAGGGGGTGCTATGGGTGGGGCAGCGCTCTTGGGAACTGGGGGGCTTGGAAACTTGGCCGCTAGGACATTAAGCAGTAAAACTTTACAAGATAAAGCGAAAGAAGAAAAAGGGATCGGGGGACGTCTTGCACGAATGACTTTAAGATCAGCCGATTACGGCACAAAAGCTTCGTTTGACTTAAGGAAAGCGCCAGGAATGGGAGCTGTAACAAAAATGACTGGGTTAAACCTAGAATCGGCAAAGGGTATCGGCTTGGGATTTAAAGAAGGGGGATATGAGAAGAGAAGAGAGGATAAAGTAAAGAAAAAACAACAAAGAGCGAAACAGCTTGAGGTTAGAGAAGACGAAGGGCTAAAACAGAATTTGAATAAAGTGGAGAAAGATTTACAGGATCTTCTTGTGGCAAATTCTCACGACATTGAACTAGTTGATAAAAAAATTACTACGGCTAGGCAGAACTTAAATGATGCAAATGCTAGATTCGGTGCTGGAAGTACACAAGCCCTTGACGCCGGTACAGTTTTAGCTGACCTAAAAGGTCAAAGAAAAGCAAGAAAAGATGGAGCTTTATTCTTTGATTCTAGCGGTGCTCTACACGACTTTAGTACAAATAGGGTGGGAGGAGTAGCCACAGGGGCCTCAATAAATGACTTGGAAGACAATATTATTCCTGATGCCCGTCACGACGTGGAAGCAGAAACTAAGTCAAGACAGAGAGCTTATGCTGACAGAGCGACACGATTTGGTAGAAATGTTACAGTTTGGGGTAAAACTTTCTATATTGGCAATAGGGCAAATAGAGAAGCAGCTTATAAAATAAGAATGGGGGCAAAGTTAGACAGTGGAGAAAAAAGTAAATAATTCTTAAAATAAGTTTATGACAGATAAATTAAAAAAAATAATTCAAGATGAGGTAGGGGTTTTGCCAAAAGAAACGCAGGGCGCGATAAATTCTTTGGACTGGGTAAGTATTGCGGAGGAAATTGGTAAAAAAAATTTACTGAACGAAAGTGAAATAAACGACCTGCAGGTAGAGACCCTCTTGACTTTAGTAGGAATAGAAGAAATGGGTTCATATACTAAAAATATTGAAAATAAAGTTGGGACTAGTAAAGACGAAGCCGAAAAATTGGCGGGAGAGCTGGTGGAAAAAATCTTCACGCCCATAGCAAATATTTTGACAGAAAACATCAAAAATAATATAAAAAATAAAAACCCGAATTGGCAACAATCGGTGAATTTTATCCTCTCTGGCGGAGATTATACGGCTTTCATAGAAAGAAGAAGTGATATGATCAATACAACCCCTATATCCCCCTTGTCAGGGGGAACTATTCCTCCTCGCCCTGATAAGGGAGAGGTGGGGAGAGGGTTTTAACCCGGGGTGGCTTGACAAATGTATATGTCCCACGCTACAATTAATGAGGAAGGTCGAGTATTAAAAGAGGTCTCGGGCTTTGAATGGGATAAGGGGAACAGGGGTAAAAATTTCTTAAAACACAAAGTGGCGGATGGGGAGTGTGAGGAAGTATTTTTTGATCAAAACAAAAAAATATTAGAAGATACTCAACATTCTGTAAAAGAGGAACGTTATATCTTGATAGGGAAAACCAAAAAAAATAGATTATTATTCGTTATATTTACTTTGCGGAAAAATAGATTAAGGATTATTTCTGCCAGAGACTTAAATCGCAAGGAGTATAAATCATATTAAAATTATCAATCAAAGATTAAAACAAAATGGCCAAAAAAATAAAAATTCCAAAGTTTAAAAACGAAGATGAGGAGCGGGATTTCTGGTCAAAATTTGATCTGTCTCGACATTTTAAGCCATCTGATTTTAAAAGAGTATCCTTCCCGAACCTAAAACCATCTTCTCAACCCATCTCCTTGCGATTACCATCGCATTTGATTGCTCGTGTTAAAGAACACGCCAACGAATTGGACATGCCTTATCAGTCCTTGATGAAAAAATACATCGCTCAAGGCATATTGAAAGAGAATTAAAATAAAATGGACGACACAATAGATACACTAAAAATAAAAATAGATGCGGCCAGAAGAAACTTATCGGAAGAAACAAAAGTCGCTATTGAGGCCGTGCCGTGGAAAATAGCCATTTTGGGCATGAGAGAGAGTAAGGGATACAGTTTTGAGCAGTTGGGAGATCTGGAGACCGAGACGGAACTGCTACTTTGTGGGCTCCTGAATCCAGAGGACTACCCAAAAGAACTGGAAAATAGAATGAGAATACCGGGGCCTAGGGTGGATGAACTAGTCAACGAAATGAATCAACTTGTTTTTAGTAAAATGCGAGAAGAGTTAATTAAAAATACTGAAAGAAAAAAAATATTTGAAACAAAGACGGCTCCATCTGTTTCTAAAATAGAACAAGAAATGTCCTCACCAGTGACAGGGATAAATAAAGATGAAATAAAAGTGCTGGATAACGCTGGGATTAAAATTATTTCCGCTGGAGAGCCCGATCTAACTGCCCTAGAACTAAACTCTGGAACCACTCCGGCAATTTTAACTCAAAAATTCACTGGTTCTTTCCAAATCCCAACCGTAAAGACAGAGCACGTGGACTCCAACAACTTGAATAAAGTAGCCGCGCCTAAAGCGCCGGCTTCTTATCCTCCTAAAGGAGATCCATACCGGCTACCGCCGGAGGAATAGGCCCTAGGCGTTAGGCACTAGGCATTAGTTAAGTAACCATGACAACATACAAAGACCTAATTGTTTGGCAAAAATCAATAAACCTTGTTGTGGCTATATATGAACTCACGAATAAATTTCCAAAAGAAGAAATATTTGCAATAACTTCGCAGCTCCGCCGAGCTGCCGTCTCAATCCCCTCCAATATAGCAGAAGGTAAAATGAGGGGAGGTGATATTGAATTTAGACGATTTTTATCTATAGCTTTCGCTTCGGGCGCTGAATTAGAAACCCAGATTACGATCTCAAAGAAATTGGGGAAAACGGTGGATTTAGATTATAATAAAGTGGACTCTTTATTAGAAGAAGTGATGAAAATGTTGAATAAATTAATTTCGCAGTTAGGGCCTAGCGCCTAGTTGCCTAATGCCTACCCATGCAATTCAAAGTTCCACAATTTTTAGAGATAGAAGACAAGATCTTCGGCCCGTTTACTTTCAGGCAATTTGTTTACTTGACGGGTGGAGCCGGTATGTGTTTTTTACTTTACCGGTTACTGGGGTTATGGGTGAGCGCTATCCCGATTGTGGCTATAGCCGGCTTCGCTTTGGCGCTGGCTTTTTATAAACCGAACAACAAGCCCTTTATTTTTATGGTGCAGGCGGTGTTTAAGTATTTCCTGCAGGGTCGAATGTATATTTGGAAAAATCCTAAAAATGGAATACTGATTAAAAATCAAGTTCAAGCCGGACTGGGGATAGGAAATCAAAATATTTCTTATCCTGCCGTAAGCGAGGGAAGGTTGAGTGGAAACAAATTACGGGACTTGGCTTGGAGCTTGGACGTCTTGGACTTAAATAAAGAAAAATAATATATAATAAACACTATGCCATTAAACGCAAGAGCCACTCAAGAATTTATGCCCATCAAGGAAGTCCGGGACGGGGTAGCCGTGCTGAAAGACGGCGGGTTGCGGGCCATTGTGCTGGTTAGTTCAATCAATCTCTCTCTGAAATCCTCCGACGAACAAAAAGCGATAATCCTACAGTTCCAGAATTTTCTAAATACCTTGGACTTCTCCATCCAGATATCGGCTCAGTCCCGAAAATTGGATATTCGACCTTATCTTTTAACTTTAGAAAACAGAATGAAAGTACAAAGTGAACCACTGCTAAAGCTACAGACGGGGGAGTATGTTGACTTCATCAGGAACTTTACCGAGTCGGTGAGCATCATGACTAAAAGCTTCTTCGTGGTAGTGCCTTACTCCCATGTAACCATCGGGCCAAATGCTGGATTTTTTAGTAAATTTTTTAGCCGAAAAAGTAAAGAAGAGAAGAGTACCGCCAGACAAGTTGACTTTGAAGAACAGAAGTCGCAACTGGAACAGCGGGTGAGTGTAATCCAGCAAGGACTTGGTCGTTGCGGTATAAAATCCGCTCAACTGGGCACGGAAGAGATGGTGGAAGTGTTTTACAAGGTCTTCAACCCCGGAGAATTAGAAGGTAAAATAACCTCTCAATAATTATGGGAATGTTTGATACATTATTAGGGAGAGAAAGCATGGACAGCGATACGGATCGTCTGCAAAACACCCGGGCCTCGGTGCTGTCGGTATTGCCGGAACAAATTTATGAAAATGCCAGTTTAGAACTCCAGGACGTCATTGCGCCGGCGGCGCTTAAAATTGAACCAAAATCATTAAGCTTGGGGGACAAGATTGCTCGCACTTTTTTTATAATATCCTATCCCAGGTACCTCACGGATAACTGGTTTTCGCCCATAATAAATTTGGACAAGATTTTTGATATTTCAATTTTTATTCACCCGATAGATACTTCCCTTATTCTGCGCCAATTCCAGAAAAAGGTAGCCGAGGTCCAAAGTCAGATTTCGGTACGAGAAAGCAGGGGAATGGTTAGAGACCCGATGCTTGATACGGCCTACCAGGACCTGGAAGGACTGCGAGATAATTTAATCCAAGCGCAGGAAAAAATGTTTGATGTGGGAATCTATATTACGATTTATGCGGAGAATGACTTGGAACTTTTAAAGGTGGAGACGGAAATAAAATCAATGTTTGAGTCAAGATTAATTTACATCAAACCGGCGCTTTTCCAACAAGGAGAGGGCTTTAAGAGTGTTATACCGATAAATACTGATTTACTTGGTATTCATCAAAAGTTGAACTCGGAGCCACTTTCCAGTGTTTTTCCTTTCATCTCCTTTGACTTAACCTCGGATAAAGGAATCCTCTACGGAGTCAATAGGCACAACTCGTCTTTGGTAATTTTTGACAGATTTTCGTTGGAGAATTACAATTCCGTGACCTTCGCCAAAGCCGGTTCGGGTAAATCCTACGCGACGAAGTTAGAAATTTTAAGGTCTTTGATGTTCGATGTGGACGTCATTGTGATAGACCCGGAGAGGGAATACGAGTACCTGGCCGAAGCGGTTGGAGGACGATATTTCAATATTTCCCTTTCCTCCGACCACCATATTAATCCATTTGACCTGCCGATCCCGCGCGAAGACGAAACAGCCGAAGACGTGCTCCGGTCAAATACTATTAACTTGGTCGGTCTTTTCCGACTGATGCTGGGGGGGCTTACTCCGGAAGAGGACTCCATGGTAGACCGCGCTATCTCCGAGACCTATGGCGTAAAAGACATTACCCCCGAGTCGGACTTTTCTAGCATTGAGCCGCCGCTTTTGGCTGATTTTGAAATGGTGCTCTCCGGTATGGATGGTAGCGATTCGGTTGTTCAACGACTGGCAAAATATACTCGCGGTTCTTGGGCCACTTTCTTAAATAGGCCAAGTAATATTGATATTAATAAAAAATTTGTGGTTTTTTCCGTACGCGACATGGAAGATGAGTTAAAACCGGTCGCCATGTATATCGTGATGCATTACATCTGGAACGCTATCAGAAAAAACTTAAAAAAACGCCTTCTGGTAGTGGATGAGGCCTGGTGGATGATGAAGTCCGAGGATACCGCATCATTTTTATACTCTATCGCCAAGCGAGGCAGGAAATATTATTTGGGGCTGGCCACTATCACTCAAGACGCGGCGGACTTTATGAATTCTCCTTATGGCGTGCCGATAGTTACGAACTCTTCCATCCAGCTTCTACTAAAACAATCAACCGCCACCATTGACGTCCTGCAAAAAACCTTTAATCTCACCGATGAAGAAAAATATTTGTTGCTGGAGTCCGGCATAGGGGAAGGCATATTTTTTGCGGGCTTAAAACACGTGGCTATAAAGGTGGTCGCCTCTTATACTGAAGACCAGATTATTACTTCCGACCCATCGCAAATATTATCAAATAAAAAAGCGAAAATGGAGCTGGAGGCGGAACAAACGAAACAAAATGTGGTATAATTTTATTATGAGCCATAGGAAATTGCGATTTTTATCAATATATTTTCTTTCTATATTTATAGTTTTTGGATTTGTTTTTACTCATCAAGTGGCTGCAGTAAACCCAAGCAGTGTCGGGGTAAATATCGCTCCGCCAAACCCAGCCCCATTTGAAAATACCACTATAACTCTCAATAGCTATAGCAATAACTTGGATAGTGTTCTCATAACTTGGTTTGTAAATGAAAAAAATACCCTCTCCGGAATAGGCAGAAAATCATTTTCGTTAACGGCTCCGGCCGCCGGGGAAGAAGCCACGGTTCGGGCCAGAATCGACCTGCCGGAAGGGGCGATAGAAATAAGGGTGGTAATTAGGCCGAACTCTATGGTGCTATTGTGGCAGGCAAATGACTCTTACGTTCCGCCCTTTTATAAAGGAAAGGCCTTGCCTACGGCGGATACGGAAATAAAAGTAGTGGCTATGCCGGAGATAAAAAATGTTAGTCCTAAAAATATGGTTTATACCTGGAAAAGGGACTATACAGCCGACCAGGGCGCCTCGGGTTATGGTAAAAATTCTTATATTTATGTAAATGATTACTTAGAAAATTCAAGTACTGTGTCGGTGATTGCCTCTACTATTGAAGGAGCTTCCTCGGAGTCAAGTATCAACATCGGGGCAGTAGAGCCAAAAATATCTTTTTATAAAAAAGACAATGACTTCGGAATTGTCTGGGAAAAAGCCCTGGAGAATGGACACCAAGTAGTGGGGGAAGAAGTGCTGGTGGCGGTACCTTACTTCCTTTCGCCAAAAAATTTATTACATCCAAGTTTGATGTGGAGTTGGTTTATTAATAATAGTTTAATAGCAGTGCAAGGTGGCAGGAAGGACTTCCTCCCGCTTAAAATAGAAGCAGGAACTTCCGGCACATCCCTAATTCGCCTCCAAATTGAAAACAGAGATAGGATTTTCCAAACAGCGAATAAAGAAATAAGCGTGGGATTTTAAGATGAAAAGAATTGCACAATATATTTTAATACTTGTTGTGATGATCGGATTATTTAGCCCGATATTTAATTTAACTGCCCAGACAGTTGGACAATGTGTAGATGGTAATGGAGTAGGGCTTCCAAATATTTCCTTTGGAAATTGTAACCCTCCTAATAAATGGACATTAACAGTGTGTTTTGAGCCGAAAGTTTTGCAAAATGGTCAATGCAAACCCTGCACTCCTCCTACGGTATATTCAGTACTCGGTGGATGTGTTACACCAGTTTCCCCAACTCTACCGCTCTGTATAACTGACAGAACAACGGGGCAACCAATCAATTCCCCCTGCAGAACTATTTCAACGCCCACAACAACTTCTAATTATCATCTTCTGGCGCCCATTAACATCCCAGGGGGGATAACGGATTTTGATCCTAGTGATCCAAATAAGCCAAACGCTCTGGGGGAATATCTGAATTTAATGCTAAAGATATTTATCGGTTTGTGCGCAGTCCTCGCAGTGGTAATGATTGTAATGGGAGGAATTGAGTATATGACCACCGAGCTTGTGCACACCAAAGAAGCGGGAAAAGAAAGAATTACTAACGCGCTTTTGGGTCTCCTCATCGCTCTTGGCGCCTATGCCCTTCTGAACACCATAAATCCGGATTTGTTAAAAACAGATATAAAAATAGACCGAACTATCATCGCCTACGCTGGCGCCCCGGAATCAAGTGTTCCTTTCACTCCAATAAGTCAAGTAGCATTACAGGGGCTTGGCATTAATTGTACTGGAAGCGGAGGAAATACGGCGCTTGCTTCAATCGCTCAATCTTTTGGAGGTAAAACAACTTACAGTATGACGGCAAGAAATACCGCTAATTCAACAACAGTATTTGCGGATTGCTCTTCTTTTGTCGCTCAGGTATATAAATGTGCAGGATTAAATATCCCAGGCAATAATACTGGAGAAATGTTTGGTGGAGCAAGTGCAGTTACCGTTACAAATATTAATGGAACAAAAATAAACGGCACAGAATTACAGGTCGGGGATTTACTAGGGTGGAAACAAGGTGGGGGAGAACAATTTGGTCATGTGGTAATGTACATAGGTAACGGAAATGTAATAGACGCACAAAGAACAGGTGTTGCTGTGAGACCGCTTAACTCTCCTCAATTCCAAGGAAGGTTAAAATACATTAAAAAGATTTAAAATTCCATGTCAAAAAGAAACTTTACACTTTTAATAATAGTTCTAATCATAATAACGGCCATAGCGTTTTGGTTTTTCTACTTTATGAAGCCGTCAGCGCCCTCCGACGACGGGGAAGGAGGAATAAATTTTCTTTCCTGGTTTAACCCCTTTGGCTCGAGTACCCCAACCCCTACTCCAGAACCCTCTCCAAGTCCAACCCCAACCGAAGAACCTGAAACAGAAACTACGATTTCAAAATTAAAAAGGGTTTCTAGTATGCCCGTTGCTGGCTTTACAGTATTCCAAAAAGAAAGATTCAAAGAGATTCCGGTGGTACCTCCCGTTGAGCAAGAACCCCCCTTGCTCAACTTGCTCAAAAAACCGATCCCGCCGACAACAGAATTTGTCCCGGCCCTTAGATATGTGGCTAAAGCCACGGGAAATATTTATCAGACCTTTGCCGACAATATTGACGAGCGTAAGTTTTCCAGCACCGTAATCCCGAAGGTGCATGAAGCATACTTTGGCAACAAGGGCAATGCGGTCATTATGAGATACTTAAAAACAGACGCTAGGACAATTCAGACCTTTGTGGGCATCTTACCTAAAGAACTGTTGGGTGGAGATACGTCTCTAGAGAACGAAGTGGTAGGGTCTTTCTTGCCAGACAACATTACTGATATTAGTTTATCAGCCGACACTTTAAAAATGTTTTATTTATTTAACGTGGGCACCGATGCAGATACGGCTATCGGCACGACTTTGGACTTTTTGAACAATAAAAAGGCCCAGATATTTGAAAGTCCCTTCACAGAGTGGCTGTCCTCCTGGCCAAATTCTAAAATAATAACTCTAACCACCAAGCCGGCGGCAAACGTGCCTGGACAGGTATATGCCATTGACCTTAATACCAAGGCCTTTAGTAAAATTCTGGGCGGGATTAATGGCTTAACTACGCTCGCGAGCCCGAGTGGGAATTTAATGCTCTACAGCGACAATAATTTATCATTATCCTTGTACAACACAATTACCAAGGCATCTACTCCACTAGGTCTAAAAACTTTACCAGAAAAATGCGTCTGGGGTAGCGGAAGTGATGTTATTTATTGCGCTGTCCCGACAAACGCTCTTGGGGGAGGGTATCCAGATCCATGGTATCAAGGAGAAGTATCTTTTGCCGACCAACTTTGGAAGATAAACGCTCTGGATGGAATCACGAGGATGATTTTAGACCCAACCACTGTGGCGGGAGGAGAGATAACTGACGGTATAAAACTCGCCTTGGATGAAAAACAAAATTACTTGTTTTTTATAAACAAGAAAAACTCTTATTTGTGGGAACTAAAGTTAAATTAACAATTATGAATTAAAAATTATTAATTGATCATTCGTAATTTGTAATTTGTAATTTGTAATTTGTAATTTGTAATTTGTAATTTGTAATTTTATATTGTCCCGATATATTTTATGACTACCCGGCGATGAGGCCCAAAGCCGGTTGACTCGGTTTTCAGATCTTCTGCGCCAGAGAGAAATTCGTGTACAACTCGGCGTTCAAAGGCCGGCATGGGGTCCACTTCTACGCTGGACTTAAAATATCTGGCCCGCTCCGCCATCATGTGCGCTATCGCTCGGAGATTTTCCACTCTCTTTTTCTGAAAACCGTTAATATCAATTAAAAAAGAAACCCCGGGATTTTCTGCCTCGGTTGGAGGGGTCTTGGTCTCAATTATTTTACGAGCGAGATGATTTAAGGCAAAAAGGGCCTCCCCCTCACGTAAAGTAAAAAGGTGTGGCTCGCTGACTTCAGCAGAAAACCAAGTGTTGGTAGGGGACTCTTCAGTAATGGTGATATCGTTTACCGATACGGTAGTTTTTTCAATTAACTCTCTTATCAAATTTTGGATTTGCTCTTTATTCATTATATTTCACGGCTTCTATGACCAAGGGGTCTTTGCGTTTGGCGTAAATTTGTTGGCCTATGGCAAAAATGTTACTCGCAATAAAATATAATGCAATTACCCCAGAACTGTAGGAAATAAAAGCCATCAGAAATGGAAAAATATATTTCATTTGCATACTCATGCTTTTACTGAAGCTTTCTCCAAAAGAGCCGGGGATAGCAGGGGGGGAAGTAGCGGGTTTAGGCATAAAGTATGCCTGAAAATATTGAGAGGCCCCCGCTAGAATAGCTAATAATAAACTTTTCCCACCGATATCTAGTACCCCCAAGAAAATCATATTTAAGTGTTCCGGAGCATGGATAAAAGAGTACAGCATGTCACCATTGAGTTTTATTCCTTTATAAAAAACAAAATACAAAGCAAAGATAATCGGGATTTGAATTAAAACCAGCAAACAGCCCGAAAAAGGATTGGTTTTGTGTTTCTTGTAAAGCTCGAAGGTTTGTTTCGCCTGTTCTTCTTTGCTGGCCCCACTCTCTTTTATTTTATTTAACTCTGGAGCCAGAATACTCATTTGCGCTTGGCTTTCAATGGCGCGCTGGGAAAGGGGGAATAAGGCCAACTTAACAATAACAGTAAGAACGATAACCGCCAGACCTACGTCTCCGCCAGGAATCACCGAGACCAGAAAAGCCAAAGCGTTCACTAGTGGGTGGTATAAAAGAAGATTCCAAATATACGAAAGCATCTTCTAATCTTACCCCG